>DASXGO010000295.1:0-7873 GCA_036489055.1 Candidatus Cybelea sp.
GCTCGACCTTCACGACGCGGGTCTTTGTCCAGCGATCGTGCAGAAGCACGCGCCGCCAGATCAGGCTCAGTGCCGCGATCAGCCACCATAGCAGAAAAACGATACCGTAGCGGACGATCGTCCGGGCGATGCTGGGTTTAGCGAAGTCGGTAGTAACCACGCGCAGGCCCGCAATCATCATGCCGAAGGTCTGTCCGGCCAAAATCACCAGCACCGCGAGATACACCGGAAACCAGAAGAAAAAGCCGAGCCGCGCAATGAAGCCGGTCACTAGTCCGGCGAGCGCGTCCACGCTCAGCGGTACCTCACCGTTGCCGGTCTTGACGGCGACGCCTTGCTCCGAGAGCGCGAATGGGCCGACCGTGGCTTCGTCGGTCGGTGCGGCTGACGGCACGGCCGAAGCCTGCGGCATAAGCGGATTCGTCCACTTGATCGTGCGATGCCCTTTCGCTCCGCTCGCGTGCGGTTTTCCTTGAATCGTGAACGTGCCGACGCCCGTCGTGACCTTTACGTTGCCCGGCGCCACCGAAACGTTCTCGTCGGAGCGGTGCGAAACCGAGGCGACGTTACCGCCGAAGGACGTAATAATTGCCACGACGACGACCGCGTCGATCGCCCATGCGGTGAAACGCCGCCACCAGCCGGCGCAGTCCCGAGGCTGCACGTGAGCGGTCCCCGGAGCCGGCAGCGATGGCGGCTCCTCGCTGCGTTCGCGTAAGAACCACGCTTCAGCAGCAGCGTACGACTGCGTCGTCATGAAGCGGCGCAGCGATGCGATACGCCGCGTGGCATACGGCTCGCTGCTCAGCCACTCGCCCCATCGGAGCACCGAGTCATGTTGAATCTCGTCATGCTGCTCGGCAAAGGCCTCGTAATCGACTCTGCGCCCGAACTCGTGGAACGCGGCGATACCCATCGCCCGGATCGCCGCGTCGAGCGATCCGCAGCAGAGTAACCCCACCTTGTCGCAGGTCAGCGCGCAGCGTCGCAACCACGCGCCGAAAATCAGCGAAACGATCGGATTTTCGTTGCCGTTGACGCTCAACAGCGAATGATAGCGCGTGTGCCCCGCCGCGATATGCCCGAGCTCGCGCCCGACCATAAAGGAAAGCTCGTCGTCGGAAAAGATCTCGATCCAGTGGCTCGAGAGCACTAACGAGTACGGCTCGCCGAACCCGAGCGCGACGACCGGCACGTAATTGTCCTCGCGCACGAAGATCATCGGCATCGGGATCTCGAGCGCCGCGCAGGTTTGACGCACGATCGTAAAGACGCGGGGATATTGACGCTGATGCACCCGCACGCTGGAGCCCAGCAGCCGCCCGCGCGCGAGGGTCACGTAGATCATCGCGATGACGATGAAGAGCGCCGCCTGGGACGCACCGATCGATTCGTGCAGAACGTATCCGATCGCCAACGCGGCCGGGAGCGAAAAAAAAGCGGTCAGCCAGAAGGCGAGGCGTTCCGACGGTTCGCGTAGCGACCCCCGTCCCTCGAAGAGCGAATGCACCGCAACGCACTCTGACGGTGCGGTTCGCGGTTCCTTCAGATTGCGCGAACGCCGCTATCCCCCGCGTGCGGCGAAGTAAAACATGCCGGCCGTCGCGACTGCCATCAACGTGCACGTCGCCAAACCCCACGCGCGCGCCGCCACGGAGCTCGCCCACTCGCCCATAAGGGCACGGTTGGACGCGAGCCACACCACAACCGCGATCAGCGGCACGGCCGCGATGCCGTTGAATATCGCCGCCCAGAAGAGCGCCTTGATGGCGTCGATCTTCAAGAGATTCATCGCGATGCCGATTAAGACGCCGGCCGCGATCGTGCCGTAAAAACGCTGCGCCCGCGCGAGCGGCTCCCCTAGCCCTTCGCGGAATCGGAACGTCTCTGCGGCAACGTACGCGGACGAAGTCGCGAGCACCGGAACCGCTAGAATGCCCGTGCCGACCATGCCGAGCGCAAAGAGCAGTTCGGCGAAGCGGCCTGCGAGCGGACGCAGGGCGATCGCGGCCTGCTGCGCCGTCCCGATATTAGTAATGCCGTGGGCGCCGAGAGTCGCAGCGGTCGTCACGATGATGAAGAACGCGACGATATTCGAATAAATCGTGCCGGTGTTGACGTCCGCGTGCATGGTTGCGATCGACGGTGCGTCGGTGCCACGCCGGGCGGCGAGGGTGGTGTTGCCGGCTTCCTTCTCTTCTTCGACCATCAGCGAGGACTGCCAATAAAAAAGATAGGGCGTGATCGTGGTGCCGAGCACGCCGACTATCGTAGCGAGCCACGCCGAGCTCAACCTTACGTGCGGTACGAGAAAGTTGAAGAGCACGTGGCCCCATGGCGGACGCGCGATGAACGCCGTGATAGGATACGCGAAGAGCGCCAACGTCATCCACTTGAAGAATCTGGCAAGCGCGGCATACGGAAACCAAATCTGCGCGGCGATGATGGCGATGCCGAACAAAAAGACGAGGGCGTCCACCGGCAGCGGGACCACGAGACGCGCGGCGTCGGCCATACCGCCGATATCCGCACCGAGATTGAAGGTATTCGCGAGAATGACGATGATCGCAAGCGAATACGCGAGCACCGACGGCAACCGCTTTCGCATGACGGCCGCGAGGCCTTCGCCGGTGACCATTGAGATCCGCGCGCACATCCCTTGGATGACGGCCATCATCGGCGTCGAGATCAACGTCACCCAGAGCATCGAGTAGCCGGTCGCCGCGCCGGCGACCGAATACGTCGAAATACCGGAAGGATCGTCGTCCGCGGCACCCGTGATGAGACCAGGACCGAGACGTGCGAAAAAGTTGCGGAGTCGCGTAACCACCCGAGCGCTTCTACCCCCTTGCGCCAGGCGCGAATCAATTTACGCGTTCATTTTGTGCCGGTCGGAAGCAGCGTCGCGATTTCGCCGCCCGAAATTCGGGCGGTGACGGCGAGGAGATCGCCCGAGCGCAGCGCTTGCGCGGTCGTCGCCAACGCTTGCATTGCGACGAGATAGAGCGCACCTCCGATGCTAACCCGGCGCACGCCGATCTCTGATAGCCGCGCGAGCGGAAGTGCTCCGTCATCCGGTCCGATGAGCACGTTTACGGGCTTCGGTGCGACCGCGCGAACGACGGCCGAAACTGCGTCCATGTCCGGCAATCCGGGCGCATAGAGCACGTCTGCACCCACTTCGGCGAACGCAACGAGCCGGCGAATCGTATCCTCCAGATCGGGACGCTCATTGAGAAAGTTGTCGGTGCGTCCCGTTAGCAAAATCCGTCCGCGCGCGGCCTGCGCCGCGGCGCGAACACGCGCTACCGCGGAATCGAAGTCGTGAATCGGCCGCGCGTCATCGGCGGTCGTGTCCTCGATGCCCATGCCCGCAAGGCCGGCTGCGATTGCGGCCCGCACCGTCGCAGCGCAGTCTTCCGGCTCGGGGCCGAAGCCGTCCTCGAGGTCGCCGTTCACCGGAAGGCCGGTTAACCGCGCTAAGAATGCGGCGTGCGCAACTGCTTCATCGCGAGTGACGGCGTGGCACCCGTCCTGCCGCCCGAGCGAGAACGCCAAGCCGAGCGAGGTGCTTCCCAGCGCCTCAAACCCAGCGCGTTTGAGCAGCACGGCCGAAGCGCCATCCCATGCGTTGGGCATTACGAACGCTTCAGGACGTTCGTGCAGCGCGCGAAATCGCTCGTATGCCGTCGTCATACTATCGTGACTCCTTTCGATGCTGCTAGAGCAGCGTCGGGTAGGCGCGGGTTGCACCCGGACCGGCGCGAATGGAGACTCGGTGAGTCAACCGGACCGCAGGCTCTCGTCTTGGGAGACGTTTGCCGCCCTCTTGGCGGTCGCCGTCGCGCTGATTCTCAACGTTGCGGCGACGGTCCAGCTCTTCAGCACGCAAGGGACCTTCGGGTACGAGTTGATCTACACCGACGGCTTCGCCGTCGCGTCCGTCGATGCCGGTACGCCGGCGGCGCGCGCCGGCATCGCCGCCGGCGATCATCTCGATTTCCGGCAATCGAGCTTACACGATCGAATCATCGGGCTTTCGTACCGCGAGCCGACGCCGGGAGAAACGGTCACCTTTCGGCTGCTGCGCGGAGGGACGTCCCGCGAGCTCACACTGCGCGCAGCCCAACTGACGGCATCCGAATCCCGCGGAGCGCTCTTCTCACCGCTCGGGTCCCTGCTGCGACTTGCCGGCTTCCTCTACATCGCGGTCGCGCTCATCATTCTGCTGCGCCGCACGAATCGCATGACGTGGGGACTCTTTCTTTATCTCGTCTCCGTTACCGACGTCAATATATTCCAGGTTCCGGATCGCGCGGTGCCGCCGATCGCATTGGCCGCCGATCTTCTGAGCGTGGCCGGCACGGTCGGACTCGTCGTTTTCGCGTTGCGCTTCCCCGCGGACGCACCGGCCGGCTGGCGCGCGCTCATCGATCGCCTAGCTCTTCCGATCGCCGCGCTCTTTGCGATTCCAAACCTGGCGTGGGATATAACCTCGCTTCTGGCCGGAGAGAGCCCAACGGCCTGGATGTCGTACGGTTCAACGTTGGGTGCGCTTGCGTTGATCGTGCTCGCGGCGGCAACCCTCGTAGCGACGTACGCGGCCGCGAAGCGCGAGCAGCGGCAGCGCGTGCAATGGGTAATCGTCGGAATCCTCTGCACGCTGCTCTCTCAGGGCTCCGCCTGGGCGCGCTATTGGTCGGCGGCATATCCGCTCGCAAGCTCGGAGGCGCTGCTTTGGATCGGCACGCTGCTCTACGCAGCAGCGCCATTCGCAATAGCGTACGCCGTCGTTCGCCAGCGCGTCTTCGAGATTTCGTTCGTGCTAGGGCGCACGCTCGCGTATACGATCGTCAGCGCAACGATTTTCGGGTTCTTCGCAATGGTGGAATGGCTGACGGGGCGGTTGATCGAGCAAAGCGGAGTAGCGATTGCGTTCGTCGCCGTAGCGGCGATCGGAGTTGCGTTTTCGATGGACGCACTCTACGGACGCGTCGACCAGTTCGTGGATCGAACGCTTTTCCGCAAGCGGCATCAGGCCGAACGCCGGTTGAGCGAGGTCGCTGCCGGACTGCCCGCCGCCGAGAGCGCCTCCGCGGTGGAGTCGGCGTTGCTCGCCGAGCCTGTTCGCGCATTCACGTTAAGCGATGCGAAACTTTTCCTTCGCGACGACGACCGAGAGTTTCGCAACGGGCGCACGACGCTCGACCGCTCCATCCCGTTGCAGCTGCAGGGACGTCAACGTTCGCTTCGACTAACCCACGGTGACGCCGTCTTGGCCGTGCCGGTTCTGGTTCGGGCACGGCTCTACGGCATCGTGCTATACGGCCCGCACCAAAACGGCGAGGACATCGATCCCGATGAAGCGTCGTCGCTGGAAAGCATCGCGCTCGCGGCGGGCGTAGCATACGATCACTTGCAGGCGGCACGGTGCGAACGTGAAGCGGCACGCTGGCGCAAACTCGCCGAGCGTCAAGCCCGCGAGCTCGCAGCGCTGCGTGCGCGCGACGCTGCGCGTTAGCGCCGCAAAGAATCCTTTCGTCGGCTGCTTCCAGCCGCGGCGCCGATAGACCCCGGACACTACATAAGAGCCTCAGCAGTTCCGCTTTTCGGGCATTCGCCTTGCATGCTGCGCCCGCTAAGCCGTTCTAAGGCAGGCTAAGCGGACGCGATTCTGGTCCGGAGGAAGGTGACTACTTCACCTTACCAAAGCATTTCATCATCGCGATCATGGATTACGATGGCTTCACGTTCGCGATATTGCCTGTTCATTGCCGCGGTCTCTACGTACGTCAGGAACAGCTTTTCTATAGACATTGTTCTCTTCAAAAGATACGAATGCTTAGCGCGCTTATTACATGCAACGAATGCCTCCGCCACCTCTTTCGAAAATGTCCATGAGGAAAAGAATCTAGTTGAGTGCACGTGCCAGTTACCTTCCGCAGCCATCCCGCGAAACAAGACTACCTCATGGTGGCCCAATGACCTAAAGAGGGTCCGGACAAAAGCTAGGCGGTGAATGATGTACTTCTTACGCAACTGCTTGTTGCCTGGTCCAAGAAAAAGATCACTTGTGCGGGGTGCTGCGCCCGTAAACTCCTTGAGCCCAAGCTCAGCACATGCGATCTCAAGCCCCTTTATCCATTCACCGGAAAATGGGTTTAAGACATAAGTTTGCGACGTGAGTTCTTCTTGATCACCAAGGCTGACCGATTCCATAAAGCCGGTCAGGCAATGTCCGATCACCTGGGCGTGATCGTACGAAAGCGCGTCGAGTGAAGTCGGTGTCAGCGACATAAGTCTTGGATTCTTTGCTAACCAATCCAAGGCGGATTTTTCGGCCTGACAGATTTGATACGCAGTCTCGGATCGTTTCTGAGTATCAATAGGAATAGAGAGCCGTTGACTGAAGGTCTCAATCTGCTGTTCGAGATTCTTGATCTGATCCGGCGAAAGCTCGCGAGAGTCGAGCGCGAACTGATAGCGAGAGACGTGTTCGATGGGAACATCCCAGTATTTGCCCGTGTCTTCAAATGCGGCTATTCGCCAGCGAAAAAATCCCTCTAGGGACACGGACTCTACCACCCCGGGCGTACGGCGCGCATCCATTAATCGACACTGATTTCCGGCACAGAGAAACTTCAGATGGCCCGATTGGAACTCCGAATCGGGACGCATGTCGTCGTCAAACTGGTGGATTTTCATCACAGATCGGTCCATCTGGGCATTAAATCTTGCCGGACTTGCTCACTACCTTAGGTTTGAACCGCGCGGTTTCATCCCCGTGCGGCTGCGCGGCCTCCGTCCCGGCGCCGAGAACTGATGACTGGTCGCGCTCGACCGACGCCCGGCCCGGCGGCACGACCGTGCATTTTAGCACCCGCATGGTCCAAGGCTCTAACTGTAATCCGGAAAACCGTGCGAATAGCGTAACCTTCTAACCGGCCGTCGAAGGCGCGCCCATGAACCAAGCGCGCGCCTTACGCGTCGGCATCGACGTCGGCGGTACGTTTACCGATCTCACCGCGCTTGAATCTTGGAGCGGAAGCGTCGTCATTGAGAAGGTACCCAGCACGCCCGCACGGCCGCACCGCGCCGTTTTGCAAGCCCTCCGGTCGTTGTTGAACCGTTACGAAACTCCGCCGGAGATCGAGTTCGTCGGTCATGCCACGACGATTGCGACCAACGCGCTGCTGGGTCAGCTCGGTCTGGAGCTGCCGCGGGTGGCGCTGGTAACGACTGAGGGTTTCCGCGACGTCATTGAGATCGGCCGCCAAAATCGAAGCGAAGTCTACAATCTCTTCGTCGAACGGCCAACGCCGCTGGTCGCACGCAGCGACCGGCTGCTGGTGCGCGAACGCATCGATCGTAACGGCAGCGTCTTAGTGCCGCTCGATGAGGCTTCCGTGAATGCCGTCTGCACGCAGTTGCGCGAGCGCAATGTGGCCGCCGTGGCAATTTGCTTGCTCCACTCCTACGCAAACGACGCGCACGAAGGCCGCATCGCACAAGCCGTAGCATCGGCCGTTCCCAACGCTCGCGTCGCGCGCTCGTCCGACGTCGATCCGCAATACCGGGAATACGAGCGTTTTTCGACCACGGTCGTCAATGCGGCGCTTGCCCCGATCGTCGAGCGCTATCTTGAAGATCTGGTTCGCGAACTGCGCGAGTCGGGCGTCGAAGCGACGCTCTACGTTATGCGCAGCGACGGCGGCTTGGCGGCTGAGTCGCAAATTCGAACGCGGCCGGCGGCGATCATCGAGAGCGGCCCGGCGAGCGGCGCGATTGCCGCGGCCGCACTCGGCCCGCGCGCCGGCCGCAAGCTGCTCTCGTTCGATATGGGCGGAACGACCGCGAAGGCCGGCGCAATCGT
>DASXGO010000318.1:0-6916 GCA_036489055.1 Candidatus Cybelea sp.
CAGCAGGCCCGGGTCACCCGGGCCTGCGCCGACCAAGTATACCGTACCGGGGCCTTTACTTTTGCGCATCGATGAGATCGAGCTCGAATAGATCTTCGAGCACGCGGGCGGTTGAGAGCGCCTCGGCACGATCGTTCGTCGCCTTTTCACGAATCTTCAAGATTGCCGAATGCAGCAGCTTCGAAACGATCGTCAACGACATCCCCGTGATCAGCATGCGTTCGCGATCGTCGAGCTCGGGACAGCGCGCGAGCAGCCGTTCGAGCTCCGCCGCACGAATCGCTTCGGCTTTTTTCGTCAGCCGTGCGATGACCGGCACGGCGGCCCGCGTGCGGTACCAGGCGTCGAAGCGCTGGACGTACTCGGCAATGATCTCCTCGACGTGCGGAATCGCTTCGCGGCGCAGCTCCAAACGCTCGTTGACGACGGATTTGAGACCGTCTATATCGACGAGCGAGACGTTGGGAACGTTCGCCACGAACGGATCGACGTCGCGCGGCACGGCGATGTCTACGACGAAGAGCGGACGATCGGGACGGCGCGCCATCGCGGCGCGAACGCGCTCCTCATCGAGAACGAAATGCGACGCTCCCGTGGACGCAACGACGACGTCCGCCGCAGCCACGGCGTCGACGAGCTCGGGCAGCTCGACCGCCTCGCCGAACCCCGCTTCGGCGATGAGGTCGCGCGATCGCGACATCGTCCGATTCGCGACGATTACGCGCCGCGCACCTTCCTGACGAAGACGTTTGACCGCAGTGCGTCCCATCTTTCCGGCGCCAACGACGAGTATCGACGTTTGCTCGAGCGAGCCGAGATGGGCTCGCGCGGCCTCCAGCGCCGCGGTGGCCATCGAGACGGACTCGCCGCCGATCCGGGTTTGCGCGCGAGCCGCTTTGCCGGCCGCAAGCGCTTCGCGGAAGAGATGGTGCAAGCTGCGGCCGAGCGACTTGGCGCGCGTCGCCGCGACGTATGCGTCTTTGACTTGGCCCAGAATCTCAGCCTCGCCGATCAGCATCGAATCGAGCCCGGTGCAGACGCGGAAGAGATGCTCGACGGCTTCGTGGCCGAGATGCGTGTAGAGGTACGATTCGATGTCGTAGCCCGTCGCACCGTGACGGAAATTCGCGAGAAACGATTTGATTTGCGTGGTGCCGCGCTCGTAATCGTCGAGCTCGGCGTAGATCTCCAAACGCCCGCACGTCTGCAGCATTGCTGCTTCGCGGACGGCCTCGTAATCGCGCAGTGCGATCAGCGCCTCGGCCATGCGCGCGGGCGGAAAAGCGTGACGCTCGCGGACTTCGACGGGTGCGGTATGATGCGAAAGCCCGATGCACGTAATCGGCATTGCTATTCCAAACTCAAACGGTGGGTCAAGATCGCCATCTCGCCGGCCAGATCGATGTTGCGCACGATCACCGGTCCGCGCAGATGGAGGGGCATGGGAGCGAAGTTGAGGATCGCGCGGATGCCGAGATCGGCAACGTGCTGGGCGCACTCCTGAGCCGCTTCGGCAGGCACTGCGATGACGGCGATGTTGCACTCTGCAGTCGCGAGCGTCTGGTCCATTTCGGTGACGTCGCGTACGACGATGCCCTGCCAGCTTTGGCCCACGACCGCCGGCGCGCGATCGAAGATGGCGGCGACGTTGAACCGGCGCTCTCGCGCGGTGATGAACGCCGCGAAGGCTCGCCCGAGGTATCCGAAGCCCACGATCGCGATCCGCCAGTCATGTTCCAATCCTAAGACCCACGCGAGCTGTCCGACAAGCGGATCGATCGCATATCCTTGGCCGCGGCGCCCCAGCGGGCCGAGCGCGCAGAGATCTTTGCGAATTTGCGTGCTGGCGATCGTATGGCCGAGCATCGCCGCGAGACCGTGCGAAGTAATCGTGCGCTTGCCGTTGGCTTGAGCCTGGCGAAGCACACGGTGATACGCGTAGAGCCGGGGAATCGAGACGTCGACCAACGGCTCGCTCGAGATCGCTCGGCCGGCGTCGAGCTTCGGCTCGATCATGCCGTGGCCATCAGCGCGCCCAGCGATGCATCGGCAGCCGCAATCGTCGCTTCGACGTCACGCGCCGTGTGCGCGGTCGAGACGAAGTTCGCTTCAAACGGCGATGGCGGCAGATAGACGCCCCGGTCGAGCATTGCGGCAAAATACTTCGCGAAGAGCACGGGGTCGCTCTTTTGCGCGCTCTCCAATTCGGTAACGGGCAGGCTCGTGAAGAAGATGCCGAACATGCCCCCGGCGCACGCGCTGTAGTGCGCGACGTTGTGCCGCCGCATGACTTCGCCGAGCCCATCAGTCAGTTGCCGGGTCGTGCTCTCCAAACGGTCGTAAAGCGTCGCATCCGCGGCGATCGTGCTCAACGTCGCCACGCCGGCGGCCATCGCGATCGGGTTGCCGGAGAGCGTTCCGGCCTGATAGACTGGGCCGTCAGGCGCGAGTTGCGCCATGACGTCCGCGCGCCCGCCGAAGGCGGCGGCGGGAAGGCCGCCGCCGATGACTTTACCGAGCGTGGTGAGATCCGGCACGACGCCTTCGCGTGCCTGTGCTCCGCCGCGCCCCACGCGAAAGCCGGTCATCACCTCGTCGAAGATCAGCAGCGCGCCGTACCGAGTGCAGCACTCGCGCAAGAACTGTAGATAACCTGGCCGCGGAAGAATGAACCCCATATTTCCAGCGTACGGCTCGACGATGACGCCGGCGATCGAATCCGGATTTGCTTGAAACGCGCCTTCGACGGCGGCCGAATCGTTGAACGGAAGAACGATCGTGTCGCGCGCCGTCCCTTCGGTGACTCCGAGTGAATCCGGAACCCCGTGCGTCAGCGCGCCCGACCCCGCCGCGATTAAGAACGCGTCGCCGTGACCGTGATAGCATCCGGCAAACTTCACGACCTTCGAGCGGTTCGTAAAGCCGCGCGCAAGGCGAACCGCCGACATCGTAGCTTCGGTGCCGCTCGATACGAATCGTAGCCGCTCGATCGACGGCATCATCAGCGCGATCAGCTCGGCAAGCTCGCTCTCGACTTCGGTAGGGGTCCCGAATGACGTGCCTCGCGTCACCGCATTGTTGATGGCGCGCGTTACGGCCGGATGCGCGTGACCGAGCAGCAGCGCGCCCCAGGACATGACGTAATCGATGTATTCGTGGCCGTCGAGGTCGTAGAGCACGGCACCGGTGCCGCCCTTCATGAAAACCGGCGAGAGCCCCACTGCACCCAACGCGCGCGCCGGCGAGTTCACGCCGCCGGCGATCGCACGGCGCGCCCGTGCGAATGCGGCAATCGAGCGCTCTAACTTCACGGCAGATCCTCCGGCCGGTTCACGTTGTGAAAATAATCGCTCTCGCAGGTCACGAAACGCGCGCGCAGACGCGCGATGAGATCGCGCACCCCATTCTTGCGCGATGCGCGCAGCTCGAATCCTTCGCGCAATGCCGCTCGCCGGTCATAGATGGCTGCGAGAGGTTCGATTTTCCCGTCATGCTGCGGCACGACGGCTTCATCCCCGTCGCGCCACGCGGCGCTCAAACGCGCGAGGAGAGACGCGTCGACGTTTGGCTGGTCCGCGGCGACGGCAAAGAGCCTTGGCGCGCGAATCACGGCGCACGCGTCGAGGAAGGCGCGAAGCGGGCCGCCTCCTGGATGCCGATCGACCAACAGCGGCGCCTCGATCTGAGCGTCCAGCTCCGGCGAAAATGAGCCTCGTGCCGCCACGTAGACCGGCCGGCCATACGCGCGCAACCGATCGAAAGAGCGCGCCAGCATGGGCCGGCCGTCAATGCGATGTTCGAGCTTGCGCGGAAAGCGAGAAGCCGCACCGCCCGCGAGGAGCACGATTGCGACGCTATCCATGGCGGCGTGCGTAATCTTTCGCGAAGTACGTGATCACGATGTCGGCGCCGGCGCGAACGAAACAAGTCAAAAGCTCGTCGATTGCGGCTGGCCCGTCGAGCCAGCCGTTCGAAATAGCGGCTTGCAGCATGGCATATTCGCCGCTTACGTTATACACGGCGAGCGGAACGTCGAATCGGTCTCGCGCGGCACGCAGCACGTCGAGATACGGCAGTCCCGGCTTGATCATCACGATGTCGGCGCCTTCTGCGACGTCGATCGCAATCTCGCGCAATGCCTCGCGCGCGTTTGACGGATCCATCTGGTAGCCGCGACGGTCGCCGAACTGCGGCGCCGAGCCGGCGGCTTCCCGGAACGGTCCGTAGAACGCCGAGGCGTACTTCGCGCTATAAGCCAAGATCGCGACGTGCGTCGCTCCCGTGCCGTCGAGTGCGTCCCGGATCGCAGCGACCCGGCCGTCCATCATATCGGAAGGCGCAACCACGTCGGCGCCCGCCTCTGCGTAACTCACGGCGATTCGGCAAAGCAGCGAAACCGTCGCGTCGTTATCGACGTCACCGTCCGCGTCGAGAATGCCGCAATGTCCGTGGGTCGTATACTCGCAACAGCAGAGATCGGCCATAACGAGCATCTCAGGCAGCGCGGCCTTGATCGCGCGGATCGTGCGCTGAACGATGCCGTCATCCGCGTGACTGCCGGACGCCTGAGCGTCTTTTTCAGCCGGAATTCCAAAGAGCAGGACGCTCTTGATGCCGAGCGCAAAGAGCTCGCGCGTCTCGGCAACGGCGCCATCGAGTTCGAAGCGCTCGATGCCGGGCATCGCCGTAATCGCGCCCGCGTCGCGTGCACGCTCGGCGACGAACATCGGCGCAACCAGCTGCCCGAGATCGACCCGATGCTCGCGTACGAGGGTGCGCACGATTTCATTGCGGCGAAGACGCCGCGGTCGCAGAACGATCAGCGGACGGCTCCCGAAGGCGCGGCGTCCCGTGCCTGCAGCTGCTCGGCGAGTGCCGCGCCGAGTGCTTCGGCCGCTTCAAGCGTCGTGACGCGTCCGCTGACGCGCGCGCGGATCGGCGCTGCGCCGCTGCCCGCAAAGAATGCAATGACGATCATCGTTTCACCCGCCAGCTGCGCGTGGATTCCAAGCGGCGCGCTGCAACCGGCGCGCAACGCCCGCAAGGCCGCGCGCTCGCAGCTCACGCAGAGTTCAGCCTCGCGGTCGTTAACCATTTCGCGAAGCACCGCTTCGAAGCGGTCGTCGCCGGCGCGCGTTTCCACGGCCAAGGCGCCTTGTCCGACCGCGGGAACCACGCGATCGATCGCAAACGGCGCGACGTTTCGCGCACCCGTGCCGAGCCGGTTCAAGCCCGCCATCGCGATGACGATCGCATCGTACTCGCCGCTGCGCAGCTTGCGCAGGCGCGTGTCGACGTTGCCGCGCAGGGATTCGTATCGCAGATCGGAGCGAAGCGACGCAAGCTGTGCGCGGCGGCGCGGGCTCGACGTGCCGACGACCGCTCCGCGCGGCAGCGCTTCAAAGCTTTCGTACCGTTCGCTGCAGAACGCGTCGCGCGGATCTTCGCGCGACGAGACCGTGACGATGCGCATGTCGGCCGGCAGCAACCCGGGAAGATCTTTACACGAGTGCACCGCATAGTCTGCGCGCCCTTCGCGCAGTCTCTGCTCGAGCTCTTTAACGAACACGTTGGTATCGCCAAGCCGCTCGATCGGCGTTTGCCGATTCCGATCGCCGGCCGTCGTTACGCCCAAGAGCGTCGTTACGACGGCGCGCTCCGCGAGTCGCGCGGCGACGGCTCGACTCTGCGCCATTGCCAGTTCGCTGCGGCGAGTGGCGCAGATCGCGCTGCGCGGCTCGGCGGCGAGCTCGGCAATCGGACGCTGCGCGAGCGCACGAAGAATCGGACCGCGTTCCGGAGCGGGAAACGTTTCCATAACGTACGCGCGGATCCGCGCGAGCGTCCGCAGCGCGCCGGCGTACGAATCGTCGAGGCTCTCGGCGAGTTCGGTTGCGACGCGCCGTGAGAAGGCGGGTGCGCCCCCGCCGGAGTCGACGCTGATCGTTAGGTCGCCGACGCGACGCGTGGCCGGCATCGTGAAGTCGCCGCGCTCGGGCTCCGCGGCATCGCACGCCAGCGCCTGGGCGCCGCGCGCGTCGGCTACGACGCGTTCGTTGAGCTGCGAATCGTCGGTTGCCGCGACGACGATCGCCGCACCCGCGACGTCGCGCGTTTCGTATCCGCGTTGCGCCACCTCGCCGCCGCTTTCGGTCACGATGCAACGCAAGCGGTCGTCGATTCGTTCGGCGACGACAAAAACCGGAAAGCCGGCGCTGACAAGCGATTCCGCTTTGCGCGCGGCCACATTACCTCCACCGACGATCACGGCTCGGCGACCGTTCGGCCGGAGAGAAATAGGAAGCATACGAATGAACAAAGAGTTCCGCGTCCGGCAGCTAAAAACCGCCTCGTGACGGGCCGCTGTTGGTGACCAGTCTAGGGGTGAGGCCTGCGCGAGCGGCCTTGGTCGGTGCGGTTGTAGCTGCGCTCGTAACGCTGCCGGGACTCGGGGTCGGAACGCTCTGGGATAATAGCGAGACGGCGTATGGTGAGGTCGCGCGCGAGATTCTACTGACGCACGACTGGGTCGTGATGCACTTCAACGGTGTGCCGTACTTCGTTCAGCCGCCGCTCTATTTCTGGCTTGGCGCCGTCTTTGCGCTCTTGGGCGGACCGACCGCATTCGCGCTTCGACTACCGGCGGCGCTTGCGACGGTTGCGCTGGGAGCGTTCACGGGTTACGCGGTCGCCCGTGAGGCCGGCACGCGTGTCGGCGTTTATGCGGCCGTGATTCTCTCGACGTCCTTGATGCAGGCCGTGATCGGGCGATTGGCAATCATGGATGCGCTGCTCGATTTGGCCGTTGCGATGACGATCTTCTGGTGGTTCCGCGGACTGCAAGGCGGCGGCGGCCGATACATCGTTTACGGCTGGATCGCCGCCGGCGCGGGTTTTTTGGCCAAAGGGTTGGTGG
>DASXGO010000375.1:0-7411 GCA_036489055.1 Candidatus Cybelea sp.
CGCGTTCGAAAACAGCAAGCGCTAGTGTACTATAGGCGCTATGGCTGAAACCGTCGCTCTCTTCGGTGCTTCGGGCGCCGTCGGTCACGCGCTCGCGCCGGAGCTTAGCCGGCACGGGATCACCTATCGCGTCGTGGGTCGCGACACGGCCCGCATGGCGGCTGAGTTTCCGCGCGCTCAGGCGATGCGCGCGGATTTTCTCGAAGGCGACGGTCTGGCGGAAGCGGCGCACGGCGTTGACACACTCTTCTACCTCGCCGGCGCGCCGTACACGGAGTTCCAAAAGCATCCGATCATGACGCGCAACGCGCTCGACGCGGCGCAAGCCGCCGGCGTCCGGCGCTTCATTCATATCGCGCCGGTCTACAGCTATGGGCCGCCGCTAAAAACCCCGGTTCCCGAGAGCCAGCCGCACGTGCCTAACACGCGCAAGGGGCGCTTCCGCCTCGAGCAAGAGCAGGAAGTTCTCGCGCGGCACACCGGCACGTTTGCGACGATGGTCGTACATTTGCCCGATTTCTACGGGCCGTACGCCGAGCTGAGCTACGCCGACGCGTTCATTCGCGAAGCGCTATCGGGCAAGACCGCATCGTTCGTCGGGCCGCTCGACGCGCAGCGCGAGTTCGTCTTCGTGCCCGATGTCGCCGATCCGCTACTGCGCTTGGCGGAGTTGAACGATGCCTACGGCCGCTGCTGGAATCTCGGCGGGCAAGCGATTGCGGCCCGCGCCTTCGCCGAGTCGGTCTTTGCCGTCATCGGCACGCCGCCGAAGTACCGCTCGGTCCCGAAGCTAATGTTGCAAGCCGTCGGCTTAGTGCAGCCGTTCATGCGCGAAGTTGCCGAGATGTATTATCTTTTCGACAGCGGCTTCGTCCTTGACGACAGCGCGCTGCAGCAGCGTCTCGGCGGTTACGAAAAAACGCGGTTCGCAGCGGGCCTGGCGCAGACCGTGGCGCAAATGACCTCGCCTAGATGACGCCGAGCACCGCGCGTGCGTGCGCGCCGCCGTCGTGGCGCGGCGTCACGTTGAAATCTTCGGCGAGCGACCAAACGATGTAGAGCCCGCGGCCACGTTCGTCAAGCACGTCCGTCGGCAGCTTCGGTGCGAACGCGAACCCCGGACCACGATCGAGCACGTGCAAGACCGGTGGCGCTCCGCCCGCCCAATCGAAGATGATTTCGATCGGTCCGGGAGCATAGCGCACGACGTTGCCGAGTAGTTCTCCAAAGACGTGTTCGGCGGCGTCGAGTTGCTTCTCGCGCACGCCGGCGTCGCGCAAGGCGCCGATGAATGAGTAGCGCGCTGCGTGTGCGAGATCGGCATCGTTGGTATCGAACGTCCAGCGCAACGTTGCCTCCCCATTGCCGGCGGTCGGTGCCGGCGGCTCATCCAGCAGAAGCGTTAGCACTACGGCGTCGTCGTTCCCGCCGCGTTTGAGCACCGCGCGATAGAGCGCCGCGGCCGGATGGGGGTGGCCGGCAATCTCGGGCCGCGCAATCGTTGCAAGCAGCCGTTCGTAGCCGCGAACGACGTTGTGATCGGCCTCGATCAAACCATCGCTATAGAAGACCAGCATCCCCGAGCTGGGCAGCAGGGTCGTCGTCGCAACCTCGCCCCGTACGCGCAGCCCCAGCGGCAGCCCGCTCTCGCCTAGCGGCGTTACCGAGCCCGCAGCGTCGCGCAGAAACGGCATTGGGTGTCCCGCCGAGGCGTGGATAAACGTTCGAGAGACCGGGTCGAGAACTCCGACGAACGCGGTGACGAACATTTCGGGATATTCGGTTTTGAGCGTACGATCTGCGGCGTCGAGCATTGCGATCGGATCGGGATAGACTTGCGCGACGCCGCGTAAGACTTGCCGCATGGACGCCATGATGACGGCCGCGGCCAAACCGCTGCCGGCGACGTCGCCGATCGAAACGACGATGCGCCCGTCGTTGAGCCGGAGCGCGTCGTACCAGTCGCCTCCGAGCAGCTCGCGATCGCTCGCGGGCACGTACATCGCGTCGAAATGCATCCCGGGAACCTCCGGCAGCGACGTCGGCAGCGCCGCACGCTGAAACTGTGCGGCGATCTCGCGTTCGCGCTCGTAAAGCCGCGCGTTTTCGATCGACACCGCGGCGCGTTTCGTCAGCTCTTCGAAGAGCGGCAGATCGGTATCTTTGTATCGGCGCGGCGTTTGCGACCAATACGCGACGACCGACCCAAGCGTTCGTCCGCGCGTGCGCAGCGGGATGGTGACGGTCGAGCGCGGTGCGAGCTCGCGAATTACGCCGAGAAAGTTCGGAGCGGCGGCTTTGGCGAGAAGTTCCTCTTTGACCGCGCCGATGATCATCGACGGCCCCGTCCGCAGCGCCGCTGCGATGGCCGGTTCGTACCGTGGATTGTGCGTGTAGCGGCCGACGAGCCGTTTCACGAGGCGCGACTTTTCGGGATCGGCATGAATCGCAGCGACGGTCTTCAGACGATCTTTGTCGTCGAAAAGATCGATCGCGGCCCAATCGCCAAACTCCGGAACGATGATCGCGAGCAGACGTTCGAGCGTGGCTTGCAAATCGAGCGACTCCGAAAGCGCTTCGCCGGCCTGTGCGACGAAAGCGAACTGCTGGCCCTGGCGCTTGTAATCGTCGATATCCGTACAGATCGCAAGCCAGCTCGCCGGCCTGCCTGACCCCCCGTTGAGGGGGGAGACGGCGACTCGAAACCACCGGTCGATTCCGTCGGCGCGCCGCAGGCGCAACTCGCGCCGGAACTCCGTGTAGCTTTTCATGCCTCCGAGCAGTTCCCGGCGGCCGCGCTCGCGGTCGTCCTCGTGGATCGCCGACCACCACTGCTTCTCGAGCGCTACTGGCGTTGCAGTCGAGCGCCGCCGCCGTCCGACATATTCATACCAAGCGCGATTGAGCGACAAGACCCGGCCGTCGGAGGTCGCGGTCCAGGCGATCTGCGGAATGTCGTCAATGGCAAGAGGCAGCGAAGCCATAGCGTGCGTTTCGCCGCGGGGACCGGCGTGTCACCCTGAGGAGCGCGCGCAGCGCGCGTCTCGAAGGGTCCGCGGGCTGATTTAGCCTGGCGGTCGCCGCGGGTGCAGTCGGAGGGCCGTTGAACGGCCTTCGCATGAGGCATACATTCTTGGTTTTCGGTTTACTCGCACTGGTGGCAGCCGCGCCACCATCGACCGCGCCGCAGCCGGCAGCACGAATCGACATCAGCAAGGTCACGTGCAGCGATCTTATCAAATCTTCGCCGCTCGATCGCGCAGCCGTGGTGATGTTCTACTGGGGATATGCGGCCGCGAAGGCCGGCGCGAGCAGCTTTAAGACGCCGATCCTACAGACGGCCACGGAGCACGTTATGACTCTCTGTGCGAAGCGTCCGTCCGAGACGATGATGGATGCGATGCGCGACGTCGACATCAAGGCGTTTTGACGATGCGATTTCGAATCGGTGCGTTCGCCCTCGTGCTCGGGGCGCTCGAAGCGCTCGGCTATTCGCCGGTACCGGCGCAATCCTCGGACGAGTATAGCCGGTGCGTCGCGTTGGCGCAGCAACAGTCCGGCGACTACGGCGAGGCTAATTCGGCGCAGAATGCTCCCTTGAAAGGTGCCGCAGCGGGGGCGGCCGGCGGTGCGTTCTTAGGCGGGATTACCGGCGGCAACGCCGGGACGGGTGCTGCGATCGGCGCGGCGTTCGGCGCCATTGCCGGCGGAGTGCGAAACCACGAGCAGGCCAAGAAGAAACAGAACGCTCAGAATAATTTCTACAACGCCTACAACGCCTGCATGAGCCAGCGTTAGACTTTAACTATTCCGTTCGCAATCAGACTGCGGGCGCAATCGACGACGGTGTCGTGGAGCTGACGCGGCTGCCAGCCGAGTTCGGTGCGGGCTTTCGTGCTCGAATAGTTCGTGCGGTCGCCGAGGTCCGCGACGACGCCACGCAGTGACGGCTGGAAGAGAGCGAGGAAACGTACCAGCACGTCGGGGGCGATGCGTGTGGGAACTTTTCGCGCGTCAGGCCCAAGCCGTTCGCGCAAGATGCGCGATACGTCGGCTAACCACGCGAACGTGCCAGTGCCGATAAAACGCTGGCCGGCTGCGTTGGGCGTGGTCATGGCAAGAATATGCAGTTCAGCGATGTCGCGCACGTCGACGAAGTTGAAGCCGAGCCGCGGGATCATCGGCATATCGCCGGCGAGGAGCCTGCTGATGCTTAGGTACGAGTACGAGTGATCCTCGCCTAGCACCGGACCGACTACAAGCGTCGGGTTCACCACCGCCAACGTCATCGTGCCCGCGCTCGTTTTCATAAAGTCCCACGCGGCCCGTTCGGCGATCGTCTTGGAGCGCGCGTACGCCGGGGTTTGCGGGCTCGTCGGATCGGACCAATTCTTCTCGGTGTACATTCCGCCGGCCGGCGTCGGACCATATCCGATCGCCGCTGCCGACGACGTGACCACGACACGCTCGATGCCCGCCGCGACGCTCGCCCGCAGCACCCGCAGCGTGCCGTCTCGCGCCGGAACGATGAGATCGTCTTCGTGTTTCGGCGGACCCGGCGGAAACGGCGATGCGAGGTGCAAGACGTATTGCGCGCCAGCAACCGCTTGCGCCCAGCCGTCGTCGCGCGTCAAATCGGCGACGTGAAACGTCAATCGAGTCTGCGGATCCACTTGCGTCGCGATCGAGGAACGCACTTCGGCTTCGCGCGCCAGGTCGCGAAGGGTTGTGCGGACGTCGTAGCCGCGACGCAGCAGCTCGACGATGCACCATCGGGTGATCGCCCCCGACCCGCCGGTAACCAGCGCGCTCGCCATTTGGCTATGTTACCCTGAACGCGTTACGCCGGCCGCGTCGAACGGCTTCCCGCCTCCGTCACCCTGAGCTTGTCTAAGGGCGACAGAGGCGGCGCCGTTATTTGCACGACCAAAATCACGGTGTCGTCGTCAGACCGCTCGTGGCCCATCACGCTGCGTCGAACGTACGCCGCGGGACGTTCGACGTTCGGATTCTTGACCAGATGCCCAGCGGCTCGTAGGGCGGCTCGCTCGGCGCTGTCGACGTCGCGTCTGAACTCCGTGAGGCCGTCGGTGTAGAAAAGAAGCGTCGTACGAGGTCCCAACGCTTGCGTGTGCGTTTGGCGTGCGCCGAACGTGCCGAATCCGAGCGGAAACTCACCGCTTCGCAAAAAGTACGGCGCCGCGCCGGGAGCGGCAACGATCGGCGGCGGATGCCCGGCGCTCGCGTAGCTGATTGATGAGAGGTCGGGGCTGAGAATCGCAATGACTGCCGTCGCCGGAGCGTGGTGCTCGGCCAACGGCGCGGTTTCGGCTCTATTCAAGATTTCCGCCGGATCGTCGGTCTCGAATGCCGCCATTAAGATGCTGCGCCGGATCCGCGAGGCCGCAACCGCAGCATCGAGCCCGTGACCGGTTACGTCGCCGACGACGAATGCAATCTGCCCGTTGGGCAGCTCGAAGGCGTCGTACCAATCACCGCCGATGAGCGCCTCGCGCTCCGCCGGCCGGTAGAGCACGTCGCAGCGCAGCCCGGGACGTTGAGGAAGACGTTCGGGAAGAAACGCTTCCTGAAGCCGCTCCGCCGATTGTTTCGTTTCGTTCAACAGTGCCTGTTGGTCCATTCGCGCGATTCGCGCTTCCGCTGCCGTCGCGCCGAGCACGAGGCCGGTGATCGCGAGTACCGACATCCAGCTGTCGAGCTGAAGAAGTCTCGTATCGAGCGATCCCGCGTGCCACGGCCCAACGCCATGCGCCGTGCCCCAAATCGCGATACCGGAAATAATCGTGATGGCCGTCGCCGTTTCGCGCTGCGTGAAACGCAGTGCGGCCCAGATTATTAATGGATAGACGGAAAACCGGAGCGGGAAATCGTTGAGGAACGAGACGGTGCATGCCGCTACGAGTACGGCAGCAAGCGCGACGAGCTCGAAGATGGTGCCTTCGGCGCGCTCTTTACGGCGTGTCCCGGTGATCCACGTCAGCAGCGGTGGGGCGACGAAGAGCACCCCCATGGCGTCGCCCGACCACCACAGCGACCAAACCGATGCGATCGCGTGCCACGGTACGATTCGCGCGAGTGCGAGTGCGGCAACCCCGTTGCTGGCCGATATCGTCATCGCAACCGCCGATCCAAGCAGCGCCAACAGCAGGACGTCGCGTACGCGATCGAGTGAATTGTCGAATCCGAATCGGCGCAGCAAGAAGCAGCCGCACATCGGCGCGAGCGTGTTTCCCGTCGCGATCATCGCGGCCGTCCACAGTGGCTCGGCGCTCATCGCGTTGCTCGCAAGTGCACCGACGAAGATGCCGGGCCAGGCTCGGTATCCCCACAACAGAAGCGCGGCGAGCGCGATGCCCGTCGGCGGCCATGCCGCGGTCACTTGTTTCGTCGCAAACGCAAACGTGAAGCCGAGCTTGGCTCCAAGGACGTACGCGATGGCGACGAGGAGAGGGATCAGGATCCGCTCCCGAGATATCTTCAACTAGCTTCCAGACCTCACTCGTGCTCTTCTTGTGCAAGGAGCGATTGACCCATGCGTAACGTTACGTCGGCGTTTTGGTGGACCCTCGCCGCAGCCCTATTCGCTGGCTGTTCGGCCAACAGTCAGGTCCCGCAGGCCTCCACTATTCCTGCTCAGAGGACGCAGGCTCACGAGTCAGTCGCCGGAGCGGCTGCGAACGTCACGCCTCAGGGCACGCCGGTGCCGCTGCCGCCGATCGAGCCGAGGCCGCCCGGATGGCTTTCGCCTCAAGTGCAAAAAGGTCAATACGAACCGCTCCTCTACGCTGTCGACAAAACCGACAGCGAGGTTCTTATATATGAGGAGTCGAGCACGAGTCCAAGGCAAATTGGAATGATTACTTCGGGTGTCAGCAACCCTTGGGGTTTGTACGTGGACAAAAACGGCACCCTGTACGTGGCAAACCAGACCGGCTCGGTGACGGTTTATCCTGCAGGCTCCCTGTATCCGTCAGCGACGTATACGCAGAACCTCGATCGCCCGCTCTACCCGATTGCCGATCAGTATGGCGATCTCTTCGTGGGCAACGCCGGGACGAGTGGAACGGTCGTCGAGTACCTCGCCGGCAGCACGAGCACGTATCGGGTACTGCAAACTCCCGGAACCGAAGTGGACGGCATGGATTTTGATCAGCAGGGAAATCTCTACGTCGCCTACCGCAACGGATTCACTGGCGGCAGCGTCGAGGAGTTCGCACCCGGTTCGACCCAAGGCCAAATTCTTGGCATGACGATCCGTCAGCCGCAAGGACTGATCGTTGACGCGGAGGGCAATATCGTCGTCTCACTAAGCGCCGAGAAAGCCGTCGTTCTATTTCGCCCGGGCGCCCAGTATCGCGCCGGCGGGGTAAGGCTCCCCGCAGGATCCGGC
>DASXGO010000399.1:0-5892 GCA_036489055.1 Candidatus Cybelea sp.
CCGGCGCCGGCAAGAGCTCGAGGAGCGTTTGAAAGTCGGCGATCGTATGGTCCGGCCGGGTTAGCTCCGCCGGATACTCCTTGCTCTCCCAGTTCATCCATATCGCGTGCATCCCGGCTCGCTGCGCGCCCGCGACGTCGCCGTAAGGATCGTCGCCGACGTACCACGCGTCATTCGCGGCGGTGCCGAGCGCCTCGAGAAGCCGTTCGAACGCCGCGGGCGCAGGCTTCTGAGCGCCGATCTCGCTGCTCACAAGAAGTTTCCCGCGAAAGCCGGCCTGCTCGGCTTTACGGGCCTGGAGCGGATTCCAGCCGTTGCTAAGCACCGCCACGGCGACGTTACGCTCGCGCAATGCCTCCAACATGGGCTGCACGCCCGGCAGCGGGATGACGAACTCGTCCACCATTTCGACCGCGCTTCGCCGGAAAATCTCGACGTAACGGCCGGAGGGTTCCACGTCGTGCGCCGCGACGAATCGCGCGACCGCGTTGTCGATTGGAAACTCACCGCGCCGCTGGCGCGCAAGAAGCTCATCGATGCTCTCGATCTCGCCCCCAAAAGTGCCGGCCGCGCGACCTCCCTCGCGCAGCAAAATCTCGAGCAGGCGCAGCAAGGCAACGCGCTCCAGCCGGTTATCGATCGCGAGCGTGTGATCGAGATCGAAACCGATCCCGCGGACGCTATCCATCTTCGGCGCGTTCGACAGACGACGCCGCCGGCCCCTAGTTTAGCGTTGCGCTAGTGCGGCGCCGGTCCGGTTACGATACGAACGAACGCATCCGGCCGGATATATTTCGCCATGGCGGCCTGTACGCTCGCGGCCGACGCGGAGAGCTCCGCGCGCGCATCCACCAGGTTTTGATCGAGCGGCATATCGAGGGCAGAGTAGCGCAGCAGCTGCCCCGAGACTCCGTCGTAGCTCGACTCTCGAATCGGTACTTCGCCGATCAGGAGCGCCTTGGAGCGCAGGAGGCGATCGGCGTCAATCGGCTGACGCTGCAGCTCTCCCAGTACGGCTTGCACCTGCGCTTCGGCCGGCAGAACGTCTTGCGGCTCGCAGCCGTATTCGACCGCGAAGGTCGCGCGCACGCGATCGGCGCCAACACGGCTTTCGACGTCGTACGCATAGCCGTGAACCTCGCGCAAATCGTGGTAGAGCAAGGATGAATAGAAACCGCCGGTCAGTACGGCATTGGCGACCTGGAGCGGAGCCCAGGCCGGATCCGCTCGAACGATCGGCAGGGTTTCGACGAGCTGCACCGCCGATTGCACGCGTCCGGTCGCCGGGACGTTCACCTGAGTCGGCACGTTCGGCGGCACGGGCGGGGCCTCGACGTTCGGTTTCGGCCCCGTCGCCTTCCATGCGCCGAAATACCTCTCAAAGAGCGCACGCGCCGCGTCGGGCGTCGTGTCACCGATGACGACGATGGTCGTAAGATCGGGGCGGTAGGCCGACGCGTACCAGGACTTCACGTCGTCGAGCGTCAGGGCGTTTACGCTCTTGGGCGTCGCGTACCGTTGCGACGGGTCTCCGGCTGGATAGAGCGCTTTATTTTGTGCGACTTGTGCAAGGTGGTCCGGCGCCGTCATCTCTCCGACGAGCTCCCCCGCGCTCTGCGTGCGCACGATTGCGAAGTTCGAGGGATCGAAGGCCGGATGCAGCTCCTCGTCCGCGAGCAGTTGCACGCCGCGCTCGAACGAAGACGAGAGCACGTCGAGTCCGAAATCCGTGCCCGCATTGGTCGAGGCCGCGATTTTGTCGAGCTCGGTCTGAAACGCGACCCGGTCGTACGATGTCGTACCGTACGGCAAGAGAGAGTCGGTCACGTCGGCGACGCCTTCCTTGCCGGCGGGTTCTTGAACTTGCGGGTCGTTGCGAATTTCGCCGTCAACGACGACCGTGTGCGTCGTGTGTTCCGGTTGGACGATTAACCGAATGCCGTTGGACAAGCGCACGTCGGTTGGCGACAGCGTCTGTTCCGGAACGCTCAAGTTATCGAGCAGGTTTTGCGCCCAAGACGGCAGCGGTTCATGGCTCGAGGGAGGGATCGCATTATTCTCTTTCGCGAGTTGCCCCGATCCCGCGGCCAGCGTGCCGTTGTTCTTGGAGACGGCATATGCGGCAACGACGCGACGGTCGTCCAGGTATTGACGCAGCACCCGATCGACGTCGGCAACCGTGACGCCCTCGTATCGCGCGATCATCGCGTCGGGAGACGAAAGCCCCTGGATCGCGACGGCTTGACTCCATTCGAAAGCCTGTCCCTCGATCGAATTTGCGCTGAACTCCAGTTGCGAGATCTCTCGAAGCTTCGCTGCTTCCACAAGATCCTCGGGCACGCCGGTCTTGCGGTACTCCTCGATGATGGCGCGCAGTTGCCGATCGATGGTTTGCGCCGGCGTTGTAACGGCCACCGCGCCGAAGGCAACCGCGATTCCGACTTTGGGATACGTTTCGGTCACGAACTGCGTCGCAAGCGCTTTGCCGGTGTAAGGAAGGCCGCCGAACGTGCTGCGCTGGCTCGAAAGCACGTCGCCGAGGATCTGACCAGCTGCGTAATCGGCGCTATCGTATCCCGGGAACCGGTAGCCGAGCGCGATTGCCGTGTACGGCTGGTCGGAGGTGTCGTGATAGATGGTTCCTTGCAGCGAACCTAAATGTACGGCCGGCCGGGCCGGCAACGGCGCTGACGGCACGTCGCCGAAAATCTCCTCGACCTTCTGGATGGTCGCGGTTGGATCGACGTCACCCACGATAACGTAGACTGCGTTGTTCGGATGGTACCAGGCGCGGTAGAACTTCAGGAGCTGCGCGCTGTTGACGCCGTGCGCAAAATCCGCGACCGTTCCGAGCGTGTTTTTCGCATATGGCGTGCCGCCGATCAACCGCTGCTGCATCTTGACGAAGAGCCGGTTGAGTGCGTCGCTGTTATCCTGCTGAACCTCTTGCGTGATCGGACCACGCTCTTGGGCCCAGTCCTTCGGCAGCATCATCACTCCGGTCGCCCGCGAACGTTCGGCGCGCAGCGCGATCTCCAGGTAAGCGGATGGAACGGTGAAATAGTATTGCGTCGCGGTCGGGGTGGTGTCCGCGTCGAAATCGCCACCGGTTATTCCAACCGCATCCATGAGCTGTGACGATGACAGGCTGCTGCTCCCGCGGAACATCATGTGTTCCGTCGCGTGTGCCAGACCCGGAATCGATTGTTCGTCCGAACCGGCCTCGTAGTTCATCATCGCCGTTACGACCGGCGCCAGCGTATTGCGCACGACGATCACCCGCAGGCCGTTCGGAAGCGTGGCCCGGGCGACTTGGGGCGCGGCCTGCGCCGCTCCGGCATAAGCGAGCCAGGCAAGCGCGATCGCTGCGATGTATCGAGCGATTCTCATGACGAAATGAGTAACGCTCGAGTCGTGGGTTGAGTTTCGATCGCGACCCGCAAACCGGCGTTTTCCGGCGATTCGAGTTGCGGGTCGCTCGCGACGATCCGTTCGGCCGCGAGCTTCGCCGCGCGATAGACGTCGATGTCTCGCACGAGATCGCCCAGCCGCAGGTCGGCGGCGCCGGACTGGGCGGTCCCCGCGAAGACGCCGGGCCCGCGCAAGCGCAGGTCCTCATCGGCGATTCGGAAGCCGTCGGTCGATTCGGTCAACAGCTCGAGCCGCTCCCGGTCGCCGGCGTCGTTCGGATAGAGGAGGATGCAGGACGATTTGGCCGCCGCGCGTCCGACCCGGCCGCGCAGCTGGTGCAGCTGCGCAAGACCGTAACGATGCGCGTCAAGTACCACCATCGTTGTTGCATTGGCTACGTCAACGCCGACCTCCACCACAGTCGTCGAGACCAGCACGTCGAGCTCGCCGGCCACAAACCGCCGCATGATCTCCTCTTTTTCGCGCGCACCCAATCGCCCATGCAACAAGCCGACGCGCAGCTCCGGAAAGACCTCGCTCTTTAATCGTTCCGCTTCGGTAACCACGCTCGTCAGGTCGCCTTCTCCTTCTTCGATCGCCGGCGCCACGATGTACGCCTGATGACCGGCTCCGACGTCCTTTCGAACGAACTCGTAGACGAGCTGGAGGCGGCTGGCCCGGACCGCGTAGGTAGCAATCGGGGTCCGGCCCGGCGGCAACTCGTCGATGAGCGATAAGTCGAGGTCGGCGTAAACCGACTGCGCGAGCGTGCGCGGAATCGGCGTTGCCGTCATGTGAAGCGTATGCGGCGATGCGCCTTTGGCGCGCAGCCGCGCCCGCTGCTCGACGCCGAACCGGTGCTGCTCGTCGATGATCGTAAGACCAAGCCGGTCAAAATCGACGCCCTCCGTCAAGAGTGCGTGCGTGCCGACCGCGACCGAAGCCTCGCCGCCGGCGAGTTTGGCGACCGCGGCGCTGCGCGCACGGGCGCCTTGGCTCCCGAAGACCGCTTCGAGCGTGACACCGAACGGCAGCAAGAGCGGCGCAAGCCGGCCGGCGTGCTGCCACGCGAGCAGCTCCGTCGGCGCCATCAGTGCGGATTGCATGCCGTTGCGCGCCGCAAGCAGAATCGCGGCAGCTGCCACAAGCGTCTTGCCGCTGCCGACGTCGCCCTGCAGAAGACGGTTCATCGGCACGTCGCGGCTCATATCGTTCCAAATCTCACCGATCACGCGCCGCTGCGCGCCGGTTAAGGGAAACGCCAGACTGGCTTGAAAACTCTCGAGCAAATCGGGCGGTACGCGCAGCGCGCGGGCTTCGTGATCGCGTTCACGTTCGTTGCGCCGCAACTGCGCGGCAGTTGCGAGCACCAAGAACTCGCCGAAGATGAAACGCTCCCGCGCGTGCTCGGCTTCTTCCAACGTGTCCGGCGCGTGAACGGCGCGATACGCGTCGGCGATCGAACCATAGCGACGCGCCGCGGCTAGGGACGGCGGCAGCGGATCGAGCGGTGCCGAAGCGATCAAACGCGGCAGATTCTTCTTGACGACCGCAGCGATCTTGCGGCTTACCAGATCCTTCGACGCTCGATAGACCGGCACGAGCTCGCCACGGTATGCTTCCCCTTCCCCGAGTATCAGGTAATGTGCGGCGTTGACGACCGGGCCGGAAAACGTCCGCTCGACGCGCCCGCGCACGAAGAGGCGTAGCCCTTCATGGAAGCGTCCGTACACGTAGCGATTGCGTCCGATCCACTTGGCGGCGAACCGACCGCCGGAATCGTCTACCAACTGGACTTCGACGATCTCCAGACCGCGCACGCGCCGCTCCTTCACCGCGACGACCTGCCCCACCGCATTCTCTTCACTCCCGGATTCGCCTAATCGAACGGCGGGCGTCGGAAAACGCAAGTCATCGTATCGGAACGGCAAATACTCAAGCAGCGCGCCCGCCGTATTAACGTTGAGCTCGCGGAACAGGGGCGCGGTTTTCGGGCCGATGCCGGCCAAACTCGCGATATCGACCGCACCGGCACGTTCCTCGCCGGCGATCAATTCTGCGCTCCGGCGGTTACCTGCGCGAGGTGCGCGTATGCATCACGCAAATACGGGACCGCGACGCCATGACGCTCGGCCAGCTCGATCACCGCCCCGACGATCGGGTCGAGCTCGAGCGCGCGCGTGTGCTCGTAGTCCTGCAGCATCGATGTCTTGACGTCGGCCAAACGCGCCGCATAGGCGATGCGCGCGTCCACATCGACGCCGGCGGCCACGTCCATCGCTTGGCCCACGGCGAGCGCTTCAGTCATCAGCGTGCGCACGTGCGCGCGTGACTGCGGATCCTCGAGCATCGGCTTAATGCTCATGCGGCGCATGACGCTCACCGGATTTAACCCGGCATTGTTTACCAACTTCAGCCAGATCGTCGCGCGCACGTGCGCGTCCACTTCCGCGGCAAGACCGGCCCGGCGAAAGAGCGCGG
>DASXGO010000444.1:0-2324 GCA_036489055.1 Candidatus Cybelea sp.
GTTGCGCTCGGGATAGTCGACGTGCGTATGCGCGCCGCGGCTCTCCTTACGCTCGAGCGCGCTGCGGACGATCGTCTCGCCGCAATCCAGCAAAAATCCCAGCTCCAGCACGAACTCGAGGGCCTGATTAAAGACGCGTCCCTTGTCGCCGACGGCGATCGTCTCGTATCGTTTCCGGTAGCCGGCCAGCGCGTCGAGCGCCTCGTGCAGTCCAGCGTCGGAGCGATAGAGTCCGACCTTCGCGTCCATCATCGTTGCCAGCTCGAGGCGCAATCCGGCGGGCGTCTCCCCGGTATAGGGTCGCTCCAGCAGCGCGCGCAAACGCACCTGCTCGCCGCGCAGCAGATCCTCGCCGCCGGCGGCCGCGGGCGTGCGCTTTGCATATTCGGCCGATGCCTTACCGGAACGCCGCCCGAAGACGATCGTGTCGAGCAGCGAGTTGGCCCCGAGGCGATTGCCGCCGTGCACGCTGACGTTAGCGACTTCGCCCGCAGCGTACAGACCGGGCACGGACGATGCGCCGTGGACGTCGGTCTTGATGCCGCCCATTTGGTAGTGCATGCCGGGCCGTACCGGAACGGGCTCCTTGATCATGTCGATGTCGAGGTAATCCAGGGCCATCTCGTGGATCTGCGGGAGCTTCTTTAAGATAACGTCAGGCCCGAGATGACGCAGGTCGAGCAAAACGTTGCCGTCGATGCCGCGTCCCTCGGCGATCTCGGTCGCTTCGGCGCGCGACGTGACGTCGCGCGCGGCCAGTTCCATCTTATTCGGCGCGTACTTCTTCATGAAGCGCTCGCCCAACGAGTTCAGCAGGTAGGCGCCCTCGCCGCGTGCGGCTTCGGTCATCAAGAAACCGCTGCCCGCGAGCGTCGTCGGATGGTATTGCACCATCTCCATGTCCATGAGCGGCGCGCCGATACGATAGGCGAGCGAATATCCGTCGCCGGTGCAAATCAAGGCGTTCGTGCTCGGCTCATAGAGCCGCCCGAGCCCGCCGCTGGCGACGACAACCGCCTTTGCGCGCAAGAGGTGCAGCTCGCCGGTGACCATTTCGAGCGCGACCATCCCGCGGCACGCGCCGTTCTCCGTGTACAGCGACGTGGCGAACCACTCTTCGTAGACCTTGACGCCGGCTTTGAGAATCTGATCGTAGAGCGTCACGAGCAAGGCCTGGCCGGTGATATCGCCGACGAAATACGTGCGCGCTTGCGATGCGCCGCCGAAGGCCCGCGTATCGAGCCGGCCGTCGGGGCCGCGATGGAAGATGACGCCCATGTGCTCGAACTCGATGATGTCGCCCGGTGCCTCTTGCGCCATTACTTCGACGGCGTCTTGATCCGCGAGGTAATCGCTGCCCTTAACGGTGTCGAATGCGTGGGATTCCCAGCTATCGGTCTCGCTGATGGCGGCATTGATGCCGCCCTGTGCGGCGCTGGAATGGCTGCGAATCGGATGGACCTTGGTAACGATGGCCACGTCCGCGCCGTGGCGCGCCGCCTCCAGCGCGGCCCGCATGCCGGCAAGTCCGGCGCCTAAGACGAGTACGTCGTGATCCTTGGTCACGAGCCGATAGTTTCCCGAAAAGAGGCCGCGCCATTCCGAACGCGTGTTCGATTCATCATCCCGGTCATTTTTTTACTTAATAAGGATAGGACGAGGAATTGCGCGCCGATATGCGTTTCGTAGCCGTGTGCTGCGACGCTCCTCTCTGCCGTCAAAACGGCGAGGGAGACGCCCCGTCGTCAGGAGCGATTATGTTTTTCGGGAGCGGCGGCGGACTCTCGCTTGAGGTATCCACGCAGATGTGCTTTTCAACCCGATCCGTCGAAGCCTTAAGGATCGAGTCTTTGCCGAAGACGGCGTCATGCGCATGATAGCCAAAGCTCATGAAGCCGCCTCGAGCACCACCTACGAACGTCCTTTCAAATTCTAAATGGATCGTATCGCCGCAAAAATTAACTAAGTCGTCAATGTCGAGTTCGACCTCTTGTGAGGTATTTGACGAAAAAAATCGTTTTGTTACGTTAGTTTGAGTGTCGTAGTGACCTTCGACCAGATCTCCAGTCTTCGCAATAATATAGCCTTGTACGATAACGTCTTCATCTACAGCGAATTTCAGTTTGTGCTCCTGCTGCGAGGTGCCAAGGCCGCCCACCCGAACTTCTTTGGTAACGCGAACTGGAACGATAATTCCGCGAGGAATCGTGAGCGTTTGGCCCTCGTCCGCGGGAGTCGGCGTCGGGGTTGGCGTCGCTTGCGCAAAACCGATAATCCCAGCCGCTTTCGCAGCGGGAGCTAAGCCACCGAGCGGAACTAGACCG
>DASXGO010000448.1:0-3506 GCA_036489055.1 Candidatus Cybelea sp.
TGGCGGCATGTGTTTGCACACCATCATTCTCGATCAAAGCAATCCACAGCGCATGTATATCGCCATTTCCGCCGCGGGCGCGTTTCGCACCGACGACGGCGGCAAATCCTGGAAGCCCATCAACAAAGGTTTGTACTCACAATACATTCCCAACCCCACCGCCGAAGTCGGCCACTGCGTCCACCACATTGCGATGAATGGAAAGCGCCCCAACGTTCTCTTCATGCAAAAACATTGGGATGTCATGCGCAGCGACGACGCCGGCGAGTCCTGGCGTGAAGTCAGCGGCAATCTCCCGACCGACTTTGGCTTTCCGATCGACGTACACGCGCACGAGCCCGAGACGATCTTCGTCGTCCCAATTAAGAGCGACTCGGAGCATTATCCGATCGACGGGCAGCTGCGCGTCTACCGCAGCCGATCCGGCGGAGAGGAGTGGGAGGCCCTGACCAACGGATTGCCGCAGCGCAACTGCTACGTCAACGTACTGCGCGACGCCATGGCGGTCGACTCGCTGGATTCGTGCGGAATTTATTTTGGCACGACCGGCGGTCAGGTGTACGCCTCGGTTGACTCTGGCGATACGTGGACCGGCATCGTGCACGATCTGCCGGCGGTGCTCTCCGTCGAAGTTCAAACGCTGCCGTGATCCGGATCGTGCTTCCGGCGCATCTGCGAGCGCTTGCGCGCGTTGACGGCGAAGTCGAGGTAGATCTCAACGGCGCGGCAACGCAGCGCGCGCTGCTCGACGCGCTCGAGGCGCGCTATCCGATGCTCCGTGGGACGATGCGCGATCACGTCACGCAGAAGCGCCGCGCCTACGTTCGCTTTTTTGCCTGCGAGCGAGATCTCTCGCACGAACGGCCGGATGCGCCGTTGCCCGCAGCGGTTACCGCGGGCGTCGAGCCATTTCTCGTCGTCGGAGCGATGGCGGGGGGTTAGGGCTAGCGCGAAACGGGCGCAACATCCGAATGGTCCGCCGTTCCGCGCAGCGCTAAGATTGTAGTGTGACACAAGCAATGATCGAAAGGCTCGTTCCGCCGGCGGTAGCAAATGAGCTCCTCGAAAGCGGATTCGCGCTCATTCCGCGCGCGATCGAGCCGGCGGAAACCCGAGCGATTCGGGCGCTCTACGACGACGACGCTCGCTTTCGAAGCCGTATTATGATGGAGCGCCATTCGTTTGGAAAGGGTGCTTACAAGTACTTCGCCCATCCGCTGCCGCCGGGGCTACAGGCTCTGCGCGAGCAACTCTATCGCGAGCTCGTGCCGGTGGCGAACGAGTGGATGCGCCGCCTCGGCCGCCCTGCCGAGTTTCCTGCAGCGCATCAGGATTTTCTCCACGATTGTCTTGCCGGCGATCAAAGTCGCGCCACGGTGCTGCTGCTGCGGTACGGACCCGGCGACTACAACCGCCTCCATCAAGATCTCTATGGACCCGTCGCATTTCCGCTCCAAGCGACGATCTATCTGAGCCGGCCGGGCGACGAGTTCGGCGGTGGCGAGGTCGTCTTGGCCGAGCAAAAGCCGCGATCGCAGACCCGCGTTCACGTCTTCGCGCCGAATCAGGGCGACGCGCTGATCCTTCCGACGAGCGTCGCGCCGATGGCCGGTACCCATGGGTACTACCGCGCGACCTTCCGCCATGGCGTCTCCACAGTGACGTGGGGCGAACGGCTTACGCTCGGCATCGTCCTGCACGACGCGCGATGAACGTTCTCGTCTTGGGCGGCACGCGATTCCTCGGGCGCCACATCGTGGATCGGCTTGCCGGCGACGGTCATCGCGTGGTGTGCTTTCATCGCGGCGAAACCTGCAGCAGGCTTCCCGCAGGCGTGGAAGAGCGCTACGGCGACCGCAATACCGATCTCGACCGCGTTGCGACGGAATCGTGGGATGCGATCGTCGACACGTGCTGTTATCGGCCCGAACAGATGCAGCGATCGCTCGAGTTGCGCACCGATCGTTACGTCATGATATCGACCGTCAACGTCTACGCTGATCTGCGGCTTCCCGGCACTGCAGAGACGGCGCCGCTGATCGAGGCGTTCGACCCATCAGACGAGGCAGCCGCTTACGGGGGACACAAGGCTGCGTGCGAGTGCCTCGTTATGGAGCGCTATCCGAACGCACGCCTGATCCTTCGGCCCGGTCTGATAGCCGGCAGATGGGATCCGACCGGGCGCTTTACCTACTGGTGCGATCGATTGCTACGCGGCGGGCGCGTCTTGGCGCCGGGCGACCCGAATCGCTTCGTCCAGTTCGTCGATGCCTCCGATATCGCCGCATTCATTGCGCACGCGCTTTCACACGGCGTTGCGGGCGATTTCAACATGGTCGGTCCCGCAGCGCCGACGACAATGGCCACATTAATCGAAACATGCGCCCAGGTTGCCGCGTCGCGCGGCGCCCCGCCGGCGCAGATTGTTTGGACCGACGAAACGTTTTTACTCGAGAACGGCGTCGAGCCGTGGCGCGATCTCCCCCTTTGGTTAACGGATCTCCAGTATGCCGGCATTCTGGCGCTCGATAACGGCAAGGCGCTCGCCGCAGGTTTCACGCCCCGACCAATCGCCGAAACCATCCGCGCGGTTCTCGATTGGCTCGCCGAGGGCGACGCACCCCTTACCGGCATCGCCCAGGAGCGTGAAACGGAGCTTTTAAATGCGCGCGAATCGCGAATGGCGTAATAGGTAAGAACGGATGCTCAGAGATGCCAAAAAAGAAGAAGAAACCGAAAGTCGTTCCGCGCAGAGGTCCGCCGACCAATCTGCGCAGCGCCGGCACACACGAGGATAAGAAGCGAAAGACGCTGAGCGTTCAGGAGCAAAAAGAACGCGAGGAGCTCCTGATACTTGGCCCGTGGGCACTCGACGAGGGCTAAACGGGCTTAGCAGGGTCTACGTGGGGCGCAAAAGGGGACGTCGGGAGCGCGGCGTAGCTAGCGTTCGTGGCCCTCACTAGGTGGCGGCTTTTTGTGCTGCTCGCGCTGGCATTGCTCGCCGGCGTATGTGCCGCCGGTTTCACATGGCACTTGACCCATGCGCTCCGCGTTCCCACGCATTCGACCAAGTCCGATGCGTGGTCTCCCGTGATGTTCTAATGAGCGCAAGGCTCTTTTTCGAGTCTTGATTATTGCGAACGTCACCGCCGCGCTCAGCGGTTTTTAATCCCATCCATGGGAGCAGCCAGCGGCGATATGGGTAGAGTGACGCGGGAGTGTTCGCCGCACAAAATAGCGTTGGAGCTAAGGTCGCATCGGAAGCAGACCTCGACGAACACTCTCGAAAAGGACGATCACAAAATATCCGACAACGAACTCCCGAAAACAGGCGGCTCAAACCAAAGAATCAGCGTCCACTTATGAGGGCGAAAGTCGGTTCGGCACTCCCCGGTGCCGCGGACTAATGGCGAAAGGTCAGTCCGCTCCATATGAAGTTCCGAAAAAGCCACCACCAGCCCCACAGCACAACGAAGATCACGTAGAACACCGATATAAGGCCGATT
>DASXGO010000452.1:0-5244 GCA_036489055.1 Candidatus Cybelea sp.
CCGCGCTCGTGACACCGGTGCTCTGTTTGGTGCCGACGGCTATCGCAGCCGTGATGCCTGCGGGATTGGCGACGCTCAGCAACGCCGGCCCGCACGGCTTTTCTGAGATCCTCTATGCATTCACATCGACCAACGCGAACAACGGCTCCGCGTTCGCCGGATTGGGCTCGAACTTGTTCTACAACTTGCTGACCGGCGTCAACATGATGTTTGGCCGCTTTGCGGTCGCCGTGCCGGCGCTCGCGCTAGCGGGGACGCTTGCCGGAAAGAAAGCCGTTCCCGAGAGCTCGGGCACGTTTTCGACGCGCTCGGGGATATTTATCGCACTGCTCATCGGCGTAATCGTCATCGTCGGTGCGTTGACGTTCCTGCCGGCCGACTCTCTCGGACCGATCGTGGAACATCTGCTGATGCTGCAAGGAAAGACGTTCTGATGCTCAGTCAAAGGCGGTTGGAACGCCGCCCGAAAGCACGTTCGCTCTTCGATCGATCGATCTTGACGCGCGCATTTTGGGATTCGTTCAAGAAGCTGGATCCGCGCTGGCAGGCCCGTAATCCGGTTATGTTCGTCGTCGAGGTTGGTGCCGCGGCCACGACGATCTTTTTCACTCGCGACCTCGCCCGGCATAGCGGCTCGCCGGGCTTCGATTTCGCGATCGCGGCGTGGCTGTGGTTTACGGTGGTCTTTGCGAATTTTGCCGAAGCGGTAGCGGAAGGGCGCGGCAAAGCCCAAGCCGAGACGCTGCGCCGCACGAAATCGGACACCTACGCTCGTTTGATGCACGACGATGGAGCTGAAGAACGCGTCAACAGCACGAGCCTGCGCAAGGGCGACCGGTACGTCGTCGAAGCCAATGAGATCGTTCCAGCCGACGGCGACGTGCTGGAAGGCGCGGCGACCATCGACGAGTCGGCGATCACGGGCGAATCTGCACCGGTCATTCGAGAATCCGGTGGCGATCGGAGTTCGGTTACGGGAGGAACCCGCGTGCTCTCCGATCGCATCGTCGTCCGGGTCACGGCTGATCCCGGCGAGAGTTTCCTCGACCGTATGATTCGCTTGGTGGAAGGCGCGCAGCGGCAGAAGACGCCCAACGAAATCGCCCTTTCGATCTTACTCGCCGGCCTGACGATCATCTTTCTCATTGCGGTTGCTACGCTGGCGCCTTTTTCGCTCTATGCCGCGACGCATCAAAGCGTAACCGTCTTGATCGCCCTTCTCGTCTGTTTGATTCCGACGACCATCGGCGGACTGCTCTCCGCGATCGGGATCGCCGGTATGGACCGCGTGATGCAGCGCAACGTGCTCGCCATGAGCGGGCGCGCGGTGGAGGCGGCCGGCGACGTCGATACGCTCTTGCTCGACAAGACCGGAACGATCACGCTGGGCAATCGTCAAGCCGTAGAGATAATCACCGCTGCCGGAATCGAGCCCACTGACGCGGCGCGGATGGCATACTTGTCCTCGCTCGCCGACGAAACGCCCGAGGGCCGTTCGATTGTCGCGCTCGCGCAACAAGCGGGCGCGCGCGATGGCGAGGCTCCGGCCGGATCGGTATTCGTGCCTTTCAGCGCGTACACGCGCATGAGCGGACTCGACCTCGCGGACGGAACGAAAATCCGCAAAGGCGCGCCCGATTCGGTGCTGGCATGGGTGCGCAACGGCGGCGGCACGCCGTCGAGCGACCTTTCGCCCGTCATCGAGCGCGTCGCCCGCAGCGGCGGGACGCCGCTGCTGCTCGCGCACAACACCTTGGTCGTCGGGGTTATCTATCTAAAGGACATCCTCAAGCCGAACATGACCGAGCGCTTCAATCGGCTGCGCGCAATGGGGATTCGCACGGTCATGATCACCGGCGATAACCCGCTCACCGCGGCAACCATAGCTAAAGAAGCGGGTGTCGACGATTTCCTTGCCGAGGCGACGCCTGAGACGAAGATGGAGCTGATCAAGCGCGAGCAAGGCTCGGGGCGCCTCGTCGCGATGACCGGCGACGGCACCAACGACGCGCCGGCGCTTGCGCAATCGGATGTGGGCGTCGCGATGAACTCCGGAACGCAAGCTGCCAAAGAAGCGGCGAACATGGTCGATCTCGACTCCGATCCCACAAAGCTGATCGAGATTGTCGAGATCGGCAAGCAGTTGCTCATGACGCGCGGAGCGCTGACGACCTTCTCGATCGCAAACGACGTGGCGAAATATTTTGCCATTCTGCCGGCGATGTTCGCGATTGCTTATCCGGCTATGGCCATACTCAACGTCATGCGGCTCACGACGCCGCAGAGCGCGATCCTGTCGGCCGTGATATTCAATGCGCTGATCATCGTCGCGTTGATTCCGCTCGCATTGCGGGGCGTTCGTTACGAGCCCAAAGGCGCCAATCGCGTCCTCTTCGAGAACGTCATGCTCTACGGCGTCGGCGGAATCATCGTTCCATTCATTGGGATCAAGCTGATCGACGTTATCCTCGCCGCGCTGCATTTGACGTAGGACTGAAAACCATGATTCGACATTTGGGTACGTCCCTGAGAGTTACGATCGTTTCGGTGATTTTGCTGGGGCTGATCTACCCGCTCGTGATGACCGGAATCGCGCAAGCGCTCTTCCCGCGGCAGGCTAACGGATCGCTGGTGACGGTCAACGGCAGAGTCGTCGGCTCTTCCATCATAGGGCAGCTTTGGACGAAGCCGCAGTATTTTCAGGGACGACCCTCAGCCGCCGGAAAGGGCTATGATCCGACATCCACCGGCGGAACGAACCTCGGGCCGACGTCGAAGAAGCTGATCGCTGCGACGAAAGCCACGATTGCCGCACTCGAGAAGGCGAATCCCGATGCAAACGGGCCGCCGCCGATCGATCTCGTGACATCGAGCGGGAGCGGCATCGACCCCGACATCTCACCCGAGGCTGCGTATTGGGAAGCGCCGCGCATCGCCAAAGCACGCGGCATGAGTGTCGGAGCGGTCAACGCGCTCGTCGCGCACCACGTGCAAGGTCGAACGTTCGGCTTTCTCGGCGAACCGCACGTGAACGTGCTCGAGCTCAACCTCGCGCTCGACGGCCTCAACCCGCGGTAGTCGCAGCTACTCTCCGCTGGCGGCGGCGGTTGGCTCCGTACCGGTCGGTGGAATAAGCACGAGCAGCTCCCGTGCTCCTGCATCGAGCAACCTGCGAGGAAAGGACGGGCGTGCGGGCCATCGAGGCGTCCGGCGCGTCGCGGCGAGCGCAAGGGTAGTCTCGGGTCGCCGGCGTGCAATTTCGATCAATCGTCGCGGAACGTCGTCGGCAACATCCTCGATCCACTCGGTGTTCGTCTTGCGCGCTTCGGCGCGTAGCCGTTCGACGATGCCGGCATCGACGCGGGCTTTCGTGCGAACGACGTGTGCGACGGCGAATTCGATCGCAAGCCGCGCGGCGATGCGTCCGGCGCGCGAGATCATCGGCAGATCGACCTCGCGCGACCCGACCGAGAGCAAAATTCGATCGAACGGCGAAACGATGCGTTCCCGATGACGTGCGCGGAGCGCTTCGCGCAGCGCAAGCTCGCGTAACGCGAAGAGGTTCTCCGTACGGAAGAAGTTTGCCAGTGCCGGCTCGATACGATTGGGCGGGTAGATCTTTCCCTCGCGCAGCCGCTGGCGCAGCGTTTCGGGAGTGACGTCGATCAGGATGACCTCATCTGCGAGCGTTAGAATTCCGTCGGGCAGCGTCTCGCGAACCAGCGTGCCGGTGAGGCGGAGCACCGTGTCGCTCAGACCCTCCAGATGCTGAACGTTCAACGTCGTGATGACGTCGATGCCGGCGCGCAGCACCGCCAAGACGTCGTAAAACCGCTTCGGCGCAATCGAGCCGGGCGCGTTTGTGTGTGCCAACTCGTCGATAAGCGCCACACGCGGTCTTCGTGCGATCAATGCGTCCCGATCGAATTCGCGATAGGTGATGCCGTTCGCGCTGACGGTCTTCGGCGGAATAACCTCGAGCCCGTCGAGGAGGGCCGCGGTCTCCTTGCGGCCGTGCGTCTCCACGAAACCGGCAACCACGTCAACGCTATCGGCTTTGAGCTGATGGGCGCGGTCGAGCATTGCATACGTTTTCCCGGCACCCGCCGCCGCCGCAATGTAGACGATCAGCTTCCCGTAGCCGACGCGCAACCGGTCGCCGGCGGTTTGGGAGTAGGGTGACTTCACCGGATTGCGTCCCAGATACGTTTGGCCGGTCCCCACAATGAAGAGATCGTAGGGAAGCGGCGCGCTCGCAAGTTTCGACGCCGTTCTCCCATGCGGAAGAGCGACGAGCGATGCGTGCAGCTCGTCGCCCGGGGCGCTTGCGGGATCGACGCTATCGTGCAGCATTTCGATGCCGAGCTCGCGCGTTACGCGCTCGAGCGCGGTGCAGTCGACACCGCGAACCGGCACGACTTCGAGCCCGAGGTCGAGCGCCTGTGCGATGGCGTCCGTGCGCTTGAGAAACGGGAGCGGATCGACGTTCGGGTAAACGAACGCCGCCGCCAGCGAAGTGCGGCCGGCCTTGACGACCGGAAGGGTTAAGCTATCGACGGTACGCAACAGCAGCTCGCGTAACATATGAAGCGTGTTATCTTTGAAGATGCCATTGAGCGCGCGATCGACGTCCGCTTCGTTGACGATCTTTCCGGCCCGGACGCGGCTTTGCAACAGCTTTGGGGAAACGTCGATCGCGACCACTTCGTCGGCGGCTTGCAAAAACGAGAGCGGAATTATTTCGCGAACGGGATAGCCGATGAGCGCTTCGGCGGTTGGAGCGACCGTTTCGAGATGCTGAATGTTAAATGCGCCGATTACACTGATCCCTTGCTGTTTGAGCGCGAGCGCATCTTGCCAGCGTTTAGCATGCGGCGCATCGCCGAGGTTATCGTGGGCCAGCTCGTCTAGGACGACGACTTCGGGTTTCTCACGCACGGCGGCTTCATAATCGAAGTCTTCGAAAACGCGTTCGCCAATTCGAGCTTGACGTGGCGGGATGCGGGGAAGGCCTGCGGCAAGGCGCTCGAGATCGGGCCTCCCTTTGGTTTCAATCCAGCCGATCGCGATGCGTTTACCGTCGGCCGCGAGCCGGCGGGCATCCTCGAGCAGCCGCCGCGTCTTGCCCGACCCCGGCGCACTCGCGACGTAAACCACGAGCCGCGCGCGGCCGCCGAGCTCGCGCAATAGCTCCTCGGCTCTCGCGGTGCGATTCATCGCGGCAGCCTTCTAGAAACGGCAAGG
>DASXGO010000456.1:0-6747 GCA_036489055.1 Candidatus Cybelea sp.
CGTAAAGTCCACCCCAATCGTCCCACTGTACGAAGATTGCCGTCGACCCCCAGAACTTGCTCTGCCCTACTGTGTTGACCAGCGCCGCAACCCACGACGGACCGAAGCCGCCGCCGCAATCGACGTGATCGGAATCGTCGCAAACCGGCGTGATCCACGTAAAGTCGGCCAACCTACCGTGACGCACGTCGGTGATGAACTGCCAGTTCGGCGTCACGACGTTGCGCTTCCAGTCGGGTCCATAGTAAATGTGTTTGACGGCTTGATAACCCGACCATTCCGATCCCGAGCCGGGGCCGCCGTACCGGCCTGCGTAGAAACGCCACGATAGGTTTGCGCTGTCGAGTTCGTCCGCGAGCGTCTGATAATCGAAACACGGCATCTCTTTGGGGCCGTACGGTTCGCGGTCTGAGGTCACGGTGTAAACGTAATCGTTGCCGCCTCCCCGGCAGCCCCAGTTGAGATTCGGGAGATCGACGCTCGACGCAGCCTGCGCTGCAATCACGTACTGATGAGCGGTGAAGCTCTCGTCGAGTTGGGATTGGAACATCCTGTCGCCGAGCACCCACTGGTGCGCCATCTCGAAGTACGGCTTCGATTCGGCGTGCGGCACGTAAACGTACATCGGATCCTCGAGATGTTTGACGCGAAAGTGAGACTCTCGGTCAAAGCCGTTCATGCGGCAGTGCGTCCCGGGCAGCGTTCCGGTGCCGTTGCAGTCGGCAAACATCGCTTGAGCGGAATGATCGAGAAGGTATTTGCGCGCCAACGAGACGGGAACGAGCGCGATCGACTTGCCTTTCGAGTCCTTTCCGCTCGAGACCGTATCCGCGCCCGGATAGCCTTGAAAAAGGTTATCGAAGCTGCGATTCTCCTGCACGATGTAGACGACGTGCCGGATCCTTCCCGCTCCGCCGGCGCGCACCGCCCGTAGCGCCGAATCGCCGAGCATGTACGGCACCGGCATGGAAACCGCGGAACACGCCGCCGGCGCGCCGGCAAGCAACAGCGCCGCGAGTGCGGCGCGAGCATTACTCATAATCGGGCGCTTGATACGCTCCGTACTGATGGATGAAAAAGCGCGGCGGATAGGGCGCTGCGATCTTCACGAACGGGCGCGGTTTACCCAAGAAATCGAAGCAGGCGCCGGCGGGTGACACAGCGCGCCCGTCGGCAGCGGCCATGCGGTCGAGCCCGAAGAGATCTTCGGCGAAGCGCAGCACGCTGGCGGTTTCATACTGTACGTGCGAGATGTAGTTCCGTTTCGCATACGGAGAGATCACGAGCAGCGGAACGCGAAATCCCAACCCGTCGTACCCTTTGTGAGGCGGCGGCACGTGATCGTAGAGACCGCCCCAGTCGTCCCAGATGACGAAAATCGCGGTCGAGTCCCAAAAGCGGCTCTTGCCGACCGTATTAACCATCGCGGCAATCCACGACGGCCCGTAACCGCCGTTGAGGCATGCAACGTGGTCGGAATCGTCGCAAACGGGGGTAATCCACGTAAAGTTGGCGAGCGTGCCGCTCCGAACGTCGGTGATGAACTTCCAATTCGGGGAAATGACGTTCTTCCAGCCGGGGCCGTCGCGGATATGCTTGACCGCGAAGAAGCTCGACCACTCGGCGCCCTCTCCGCTCGAACTGCTGCCATAGGAGCTTGCATAGAAGCGCCACGAGAGGTGAGCCGCATCGAGTTCGTCGGCGAGCGTCGTGTAATCGAAGCAGGGCGAAACGTCCTTAGCGGTAATGTGCCGGTCCGCGGTGATCCGCGCGATCCGATTGGCTTTTCCGCCGGCGCAGCCCCATTCGCCGGTCGGTAGATCTACCGTATGCGCCGCCTGCGCGGCGATCACGTATTGATGGGCGGTGAAGCTCTCGTCGAGCTGCGATTGGAACGTGTGGTCGGCGAGCACCCATTCGTGCGCGATGTCGAAGTACGGTTTCGAATCCGAGTGCGGGACGTAGACGTATGCCGGGTTGGCCGGACCGCCGAAATGTTGTTCGAGGTCGAAACCGTCCATGCGGCAATCGGTCCCGCGCAGTTTGCGTTTTCCGTTGCACGCCGCGAACATCGCTTGCGCTGAGTGGTCGAGGATATATTGCGTCGAGAGGCTCACGGGTTTCAGCTCGATCGTTTGGCCTTGCGAGTTCTTGCCGCTCGAGACCGTGTCGGCGCCCGGATAGCCTTGAAACAGGTTATCGAAGCTGCGATTCTCCTGCACGATAAAGACGACGTGCGTAACCTTGCCGGCACCCGTCGCACGCAGCGCCGAAAGCACGTTCTCGCTGCGCATCGAAGGAAGCGCGCCACCCGAGCAGGCGCAAAGCGCGAGCAGCGCCAGCCCTGCCGCCGCCGCTCTATTCATAATCCGGCGCAAAATAGTTGGCGGCGCGATTGTGCATGAAGAAACTCGGCGGAAGCGGGGCCTCGATCTTAGTGAAGGGACGCGGTTTGCGGGAAAAATCGAAACAATCGAGTGCCGGCGACGCCGCCCGCCGGTCGGCGGCAGCCAGCCGGCCCAAGCCGAAAAGATCTTCGGCAAATCGCAGCACGCTTGCCGTTTCGTACTGCACGTGCGACACGTAATCGTGCTTGGCGTAGGGTGAGATCACGAGGAGCGGAACGCGAAAGCCCAAGCCGTCGCGATCGGCGTACGGCGGGGGTACGTGATCGTAGAGGCCGCCCCAATCGTCCCACTGCACGAAGATCGCGGTCGAGTCCCAGAACTTGCTCTTGCCTACCGTGTTAACCAATGCGGCAACCCACGACGGACCGTATCCACCGCCGCACTCGACGTGATCGGAGTCGTCGCAAACCGGCGTAATCCACGTGAAGTTTGCCAGCTTGCCTCGACGTACGTCCTTGATGAAGCTCCAATTCGGCGAGATGACGTATTCCCAATCGTGCCTCTTGTAAATGTGCTTGATCGCCCGGAAGCTCGACCACCCGGCGCCATCGCCGCTCGACGCGCTTCCATACGTGCTCGCGTAGAAGCGCCACGACAAACCCGCAGCGTCGAGCTCGTCCGCAAGCGTCGTGTAGTCGAAGCACGGACGGATCGGAGGCCCGTGCTTACGCGCCTTCGTAATGGTCGCAACGGTGTTCGACTTCCCGCCGGCGCAGCCCCATTGGAAGTTCGGCAGGTCGACGCTCCACGCCGCTTGGGCCGCAATCGCGTATTGGTGAGCGACGAAGCTTTCGTCCAGCTGCGATTGGAACATCTTATCGGCAAGCACCCACTCGCGAGCCATATCGAAGTACGGCTTCGACTCGGCGTGCGGGACGTAAACGTATTGCGCGTTCTTCGGGCCGCCCCAGGAGTGCTCCTGATCGAAGCCGTCCATGCGGCAATCGGTGCCGGGCAGCTTGCCCGTGCCATCGCACGCCGCGATCATCGCCTCGTCGGAGTGATCGACGATGTACTTCGTTTCGAGACCGACCGGCTGCAGCGAAATGGTCTCGCCTTTGGAGTTTTTTCCGCTCGACACCGTGTCTGCGCCGGGATAGCCCTGAAAGAGGTTGTCGAAGCTGCGGTTCTCTTGAATGATGTAGACGACGTGCGAGATCTTTCCGGCGCCCGTCGCCTCGAGCGCGTGAAGCGCGTTGCGAGTCTGCATGTACGGCAGCGCGCCGCCCGAGCCGGGACCGCTCCCGATCGAGCAGCCTCCGAGCGCGAGCGTCGCCGCAAGCACCGCAAGCGGTTTCATTGGGTGTCCGGAATCCTCGGATCGGCCGGCTGATTTAAAAAGAACGCCGCATCCTGCGGCGACTCGATCGGCACGAATCGACGCGGTTTCTGCGAAAAGTCGAGGCAGTCGCGCGCGGGCGACGCGGCGCGCCGATCGGCGTCGGCGAGCTGCGCGAGCCCGAAGAGATCTTCTGCAAACCGCAGGACGCTCGCGGTTTCGTACTGCGTGTGGGAGATGTAGTTCTTTTTTGCGTAGGCCGAAATAACGATCAGCGGCACGCGAAAGCCGAGACCGTCATAGTCTTTATGCGGCGGCGCGACTGGGTCGTAGAAGCCGCCCCAATCGTCCCACTGCACGAAAATGACCGTCGAGTCCCAGAACTTGCTTTCGCCGACCGCGTTCACGATCGACGCGACCCACGACGGCCCGAAGCCGCCTCCGCACGACGGATGATCCGAATTCGCACAAAGCGGCGTGATCCAGGTGAAGCTCGCGAGCTTGCCGGCGCGAACGTCGGTGAGGAATTTCTTCTGCGGCGTGATCACGTCGCTCGCCCAATCCGGCCCGCTGAAGATGTGGCGGATCGCTTGGTATCCCGACCAGAATCCGCCCAGCGGTTTGCGGTACGAGCTCGTGTAAAACCGCCACGGCAGTCCCGCTTCGTCGAGTTCGTCACCAAGCGTCTGATAGTCGAAGCACGGCATCTGGAAGGTCCCGAGCACGCGTTGTGCGGTGATCCGTCGCACTTGGTCGGTCCGGCCGCCGCCGCAGCCCCAATAGTAGCTCGGTACGTTAACGCTCGCGTGCGCTTGCGCCGCGATCACGTACTGATGCGCGACGAAGCTCTCGTCGAGCTGTGACGCAAACATCTGGTCGGCCAAAACCCAAGCGTGGGCCATGTCCCAGTACGGTTTCGACTCGGAATGCGGCACGTACGCATACTGTCCGTGGCGCGGTCCGCCGTACAGCCCCTCGAGGTTGAAGCCGTTCATGCGGCAATCGGTTCCGGGAAGCTTCCCCGTCCCGTTGCACGCGGCGAACATACCGTCGGCCGAGTGATCCATGTCGTAGTTGGTCTTGAGCGATACGGGCTGAAGCTCGATCTTCGTGCCGTGCGAATCCTCGCCGCGCGAGACCGTCTTGGCGCCGGGATAACCTTCGAACATATCGTTGAAGCTGCGATTCTCTTGGATGACGTAGACGACGTGCGTGATCTTGCGGGCACCGGTATCGCTGAGCGCGCGCAACGCGGTGCCGCCCCGCATGTACGGCAGCGGCGCCGCCGCCGAGGAGCACGCCGTCAGCGCCAGCATCGTCAACGCGGCAGCGATTCTACTCATAGTCGGGGGCAAAGTAGTTCGCGCCGCGGTTACCCATGAAAAAACTCGGCGGCAGCGGGGCCTTGATCTTGACGAACGGGCGCGGCTTTTGCAGAAAGTCAAAGCAGTCGGCTGCCGGCGACGCCGCGCGACGGTCCGCCGCCGCGAGCCGGCCCAGGCCGAAAAGATCTTCGGCAAATCGCAGCACGCTTGCCGTCTCGTACTGCACGTGCGACACGTAATCGTTCTTGGCGTAGGGTGAGATTACGAGGAGCGGAATGCGAAAGCCCAAGCCGTCGCGATCGGCGTACGGCGGGGGCACGTGATCGTAGAGCCCGCCCCAATCGTCCCACTGCACGAAGATCGCGGTCGAGTCCCAGAACTTGCTCTTGCCTACCGTGTTAACCAACGCGGCAACCCACGACGGACCGTAGCCTCCACCGCAGTTGACGTGGTCGGAATCGTCGCAAACCGGCGTAATCCAGGTGAAGTCTGCTAGCTTGCCATGACGCACGTCGGTGATGAATTTCCAATTCGGCGACACGACGTTGCGTTTCCAATCCGGTCCGTGGTAGATGTGCCTGACGGCTTGATATCCCGACCACTCGTATCCCGATCCGTTCGGCCCGTACTCTCCTGCGTAGAAGCGCCACGAGAGGCGCGCGGCGTCGAGTTCGTCGCCGAGCGTCACGTAGTCGAAGCACGGGCGAATATTCGGACCTTGCTTACGCGCCTTTGTTATGGTCGCAACGGTGTTTGACGTCCCACCGCCGCAGCCCCATTTGAAGCTCGGCAAATTGACGCTCCACCCCGCTTGGGCAGCAATTGCGTACTGGTGAGCGACAAAACTTTCGTCGAGCTGTGATTGGAACATCTTATCGGCAAGCACCCACTGGTGGGCCATGTCGAAATACGGCTTCGACTCGGCGTGCGGAACGTAGACGTACTGGGGATTGCGCAGGCCGCCCCAAAAGGTTTCACGATCGAAGCCGTCCATGCGGCAATCGGTTCCGGGCAGCTCACCCGTGCCGTCGCACGCCGCAAACATCGCATCGTCGGAATGATCTATGAGATACTTCGTTTCGAGCCCAACCGGTTTGAGCCGAATCGTTTCGCCTTTGGAATTCTTGCCTCGCGATACGGTATCCGCGCCGGGATAACCCTGAAAAAGGTTATCGAAGCTCCGATTCTCTTGAATGATGTAGACGACGTGCGAGATCTTGCCGGCACCCGTCGCATCGAGCGCGTGCAGCGCCCCGTCGCCGCGCATGTACGGCAGGGACGTCGCGGCCGGCGAGCACGCCGTCAGCGCCAGCACCGTAACCGCGGCGGCGATTCTATTCATAGTCGGGCACAAAGTAGTCCGCGGCGCGATTGCCCATGAAAAATTTCGGCGGCAGCGGGGCCTCTATCTTCACGAACGGACGCGGCTTTTGCGAAAAGTCAAAACAGTCGGAGGCCGGCGACGCCGCCCGGCGGTCCGCTGCCGCGAGCCGGCTTAGGCCGAAGAGGTCTTCGGCAAAACGCAGCACGCTGGCCGTCTCGTACTGCACGTGCGACACGTAATCGCGCTTCGCGTATGGTGAGATCACGAGCAACGGGACGCGGAATCCCAAGCCGTCGTAATCGGCATAGGGCGGCGCAACGTGATCGTAGAGCCCGCCCCAGTCGTCCCACTGCACGAAGATCGCGGTTGAGTCCCAGAATTTACTCTTGCCCAGCGTGTTCACGAGCGCGG
>DASXGO010000004.1:0-6287 GCA_036489055.1 Candidatus Cybelea sp.
GGGGTTCGCGGCCTTACGCACGGCGCAACGCGCCGGCGTGCGCGCGATCGAACTGCGCGGCATCTCGAATCGCTGCGGCGAGCGCGATTCGAGTAACTGGAATTTCGCGGCCGGTGTCGCCGGATTGCGCCGGATTCTGGATGCGTTTTTCGAGCTCCCGGCGGTGGAGAAGGTACGGCGGTGAGTAAGTCCTACACGCTGGCATACTCGCCGTGCCCGAACGACACGTACGTGTTCGCGGCGCTGACCAACGGTTTGCTCGACGACGCGCCCTCCGTGAACGTACGTCTAGCCGACATCGAGGAACTGAATAACTCGGCGGCGCGCGGCGAGTTCGAGTTGACGAAGGTCAGTTACGGCGCGATCCCGTTCTTAATGGACCGGTACCGCATCTTGCCTGCCGGAGGTGCGATCGGACGCGCCAACGGTCCGCTCCTAGTCGCGCTTCCGGGTGAAGCGCCGCCGCTTTTTGCCGACTTCGCGCGCAAGCGCATTGCGATCCCAGGCGAACGAACGACCGCGTTTCTTCTTCTGCAGCTTGCACTCGGACATCGGCCGAAAACCGTGGCGATGCGCTTCGACCAAATCATCCCCGCCGTCGCGCGCGGCGACGTTGACGCAGGCCTGATCATTCACGAATCGCGCTTCACGTATCGCGATGAGGGGTTGATTTCGATCGCCGACTTAGGGGAATGGTGGGAGAATACGACGCTCCTGCCGACGCCGCTCGGAGCGATTCTAGTCCGCAACGACATCCCCGACGACGAGGCGCGCGCGCTCAACGCGGCGCTCCGGCGGAGCCTTTCGTTCGCGCGGCAGAACGAGAGTGCCGTGATGCCGTACGTACGCGAACACGCCGTCGAGATGAGCGATGAGGTGATGCACGCCCACATCGAGCTCTACGTCAACGAATTCACCGACGATCTGGGAGAGATCGGGCGCGAGGCCGTGCACGCGCTTTTTGCGCGCGCCCGCGACGCCGGAGTTCTCCACCGAGGCACCGAGCCACGCTTCGCCGCCATTTCTTAGCAAATACCGCCGGATTGGCGCTCGCGGCGACGGCGCGGCTGCGTGCCGAGCAGGTTCCTTCGGCGCGCATCGAGCTGGGCAACGAAGTCTTCTTGCGCACGGCCTGGCGCGATCTCAATGGACGGACGGTCGGAGTGATCACGAATCAGAGCGGCGTCACGTCGCGGCTCGAATCGATCGTCGACGCGATTCGCGCTCGCAGCGAAATCAATATCAAAGCAATCTACGCGCCGGAGCACGGCTTCCGCGGCGACCGCGGTGCCGGCGCATCGGTTTCGTCGTACGTCGACCCCACGACGCATCTGCCGGTCTACAGTCTCTACGGTGCATCGCGCCACCCGAGCGCGGCGATGCTCGAAGGCATCGACGTTCTGCTCTTCGACATTCAGGACGTCGGGTCGCGCGCGTACACCTACATTTCGTCCATGGCCTATGCCATGCAGAGCGCCAAGCAATACAACCGTGAGTTTTGGGTGCTCGATCGGCCCAATCCGACCGGCGGCGCGATCGTTGAAGGCCCGGTCCTCGAGCCGGCTTACGAATCGTTTATCGGGCTCTATCCGATTCCGATGCGCCACGGCATGACGGTCGGCGAGCTCGCTACGCTCTTCAACGAGCGGTTCGGCATCGGTGCCAAGCTGCGAGTGGTACGCATGGCCGGGTGGCAGCGCTCGATGATTTGGCCCGACACCGGATTGCAATGGGTTCCGACGTCGCCGAACATTCCGACGTGGGAAACGACGTTGGTTTATCCGGGCACCGGATTGCTCGACAGCGCCGGCATCAACAACGGCAGCGGTTTCACCTTGCCCTTCTTCCTCGCCGGCACGGCGGGTTTAGACGGAACGAAGCTCGCCGCGCGCTTGAACGCGCGCAACTTGCCCGGCGTTTGGTTTCGGCCGGCAGCATGGTCGCCGCTCACCGGATTCTGGCAGGGCCACGAGCTAACCGGCGTGCAGCTCATCGTCTTCGATCCTCGGCGCTTTTACGCCGTACGCACTGCCGTCGAGATCGCCGTCGCCGTGCGCGACCTCAATCCGCACGCGATCGATATCAAGAGCGTCAACGGCCTCGACCGCGATTGGGGCACCGACTCATTCCGCCAAGGTTTGCTCGCCGGCGAATCCGCCCATCAAATCATAGATCGCTGGACTGCCTCCACGACGGAGTTCGAATCGCTGCGCCGCCGCTATCTGCTCTACGGCTAGCTCTAAAGAGCGGAAAGGACTCTCCCGGGCGCTCGATGCGCGGTGATTGTCGAGCGGCCGCCGAAAGCGATGGCGATGCTTCGGGAACGGCTGGTCGAAGCGCTGGGCAACGACGCGGTTAAGACCGCGCCTGAAGATCTAGCCGTCTATGCCTTCGATGCGTATACGGACGGTGGCTTGCCCTCGGCGGTAGTCTTGCCAAGCTCGACGCGCGACGTCAGCGCCATCGTCAAGGTCGCCCGCGACTGCGGCGAGGCCATCGTCGCACGCGGGGCCGGCACCGGGCTCTGTGGAGGCGCGGTGCCGATTGCCGGCGGCATCGTGATATCGTTTGCGCGCATGAACCGCGTTCTCGAGATCGACGAACGCAACCGGCGCGCCCGCGTGCAGCCGGGGCTCATCAACTTAGCACTCTCGCGCGAAGTCGCAAACCGCGGGCTCTTCTATGCCCCGGATCCTTCGTCGCAACAAATATCGACGATCGGCGGAAATATCGCAACCAACGCCGGCGGACCGCACTGCCTTTCCTATGGAACCACGATCAATCACGTGCTCGGTCTCGAAATCGTCGATTCGGCGGGGGACGTTTTCGAAACGAGTATCGAGGGCGCCGGCTACGACCTCACCGCGGCTTTCGTCGGCAGCGAAGGGACGCTCGGAATCGTGACCTCGGCATGGGTGCGGCTCATGGCGCTTCCGGAGTCGGTGCGCGTTTGGGTCGCCGCTTTTGACGACATCGAATCGGCGTCGGAAGCCGTTTCGGCGATCATCGCTGCGGGGATACTCCCCACAGCGCTCGAGATGATGGATGCCGTCATTACGAAGGTGGTCGAAGCAGCTTTTCACGCCGGCTATCCGACGGATGCGGCGGCGGTCCTGCTCGTTGAAAATGCCGGCTTCGACGAAGACGTTGAAGCGTCCGAATCGTCGATCCAAAAGATCGTCTCGGCGCACGGGGTGCGGTCGTGGCGAAGCGCCCGCAGTCAGAGCGAGCGCGACGCACTCTGGGCAGGGCGTAAGAGCGCGGCGGGCGCAACCGGACGAATCGCTCCGAATTACTACACGCAGGACGTCTGCGTGCCGCGCAGCCGGCTGCCGGAGGCACTGCACGCGGTCGGCGAGGCTGCGCGCGGCAACGGCATTACGGTCGGCAACGTCTTTCACGCCGGCGACGGCAATCTGCATCCGCTGCTCATGTACGATAGACGCGATCGCAAACAAGTCGCGGCGGTCGTGGAAACCGGAAATCAAATTCTGCAATGTGCGATCGACTTAGGCGGAACGATCAGCGGCGAGCACGGCATCGGCTGGGAGAAGCGTGAGGCGATGACGCGCGTCTACTCCACCGCCGACCTTGCGGCGATGGCGCGCGTGCGCGACGTCTTCGATCCGAACCGGATGCTCAATCCGGAGAAAATTTTTCCGGCCGGAATGCGTTGCCCGGAAGTTACGCCTCCGTGAACGCGGTGCAGCATCGCTTGGTGCCCGAAAACGCCCAAGCCGTGGCATCGGTCCTCGCGTCCTGTGACCGCGCCAGCGAGAAAGTGCAGATCGTCGGCGGGGGTACCCTGTCCGGCATGGGCTATCCGCCCGAACGCGTCGATGTCACGCTGTCGACGGCTGCGTTAACGGGAATCGTCGCCAACGAGCGTTCCGACTTGGTCATCGCGGCGCAAGCCGGTACGCCGATTCGCGACATTGCCGTTCTGCTCGCGGCGCAGTCGCAGTTCGTTCCATTCGATGCGCCGCGCGCGCAGTACGCAACGCTGGGCGGGACGCTCGCTGCAGGGTGGGTCGGCCCGCGGCGTCACCGTTACGGTCGCGTTCGCGACTATCTGATCGGTTCGACGATCGTCCTGGCCGACGGAACGATCGCCCGCGCCGGCGGCATGGTGGTCAAGAACGTCGCCGGCTACGATATGAGCCGGCTCTACGCCGGATCGTTCGGCACTCTCGGCGTGCTCGTTCAAGCGAATCTCAAAACGATTCCGCTTCCGCCGCACGCACGTCTCTTCGTCGCGAGATTGCCCGAGCGAACGCGCGATCGCGCGATCGCGCAACTCGCGACGCTTCGGGTTGAGCCGGCGGCTGCTTTTTGGGTAGACGGATTCCACGCACTTGAAGGCGAGGACGGCGACGAGGGGCGAGTTGTGGTGCTAATGGAAGGAAGCGACGCGCTCCTCGAGCGCGCGACGCTCGAGCTGCGATCGTCGCTCGGCCGCGCCGGAGTTCCGGAGACGCACATCGTCGACGCCGGCGCGCGGGAGAGTTTCGAGCGCATCGTAGATGCGTACATCGCTTGTTTGGGCGAACGCTCGGTGACGTATCGCCTTTACCCGCCGGCCGACGCCGCGCCCGGTCGCGCGCTGGAGTTGCGCGAGCTTACTCACCGCTTCGGATTGCGCAGCGAAACGATCGTGGATGTCATGAACGGCGACGTGGCGCTGCGCGTCAGCGATCTCGACGCGCATGCGTTCGGTTCGAAGATCGAGCAGTTCGACGACGCGCTTCACGCGGTTGAGCCCACCGCACAGGTCGTGGCGAGCGAGCACCCGAGCCGGCAGCATCTCCGCGTTTGGGGCGCGCCGCCGGCAAGCATCGAACACATGCGCGCGCTGAAGGCGCGATTTGACCCGAAACGCACGTTGAATCCCGGCTGCTTCATCGGCGGCATCTGAAATGAAGATTCTGATTCTCGGCGGGTCGGGATTCGTCGGCAAGCATCTTTCTGAAGCGCTACGCGGCCGCGGCGACGAAATCGTGGAGGGGTCGCTGCGCGACCCTGCTGCGGCGGCGGTCGCCGCGCTAGATTGTGACGGAATCGTAAATCTTGCCGGTGAGCCCTTGGGACAACGCTGGAATGCGAGTGTGAAGCGGCGCATCGAGGAGAGCCGCGTGGACCTTCCGCGCCGATTTCTCGCCGCAGTCGCGCAAGGTCCGCGACGCAGCTCCTTTTACGTCAGCGCTTCCGCGATCGGCTACTACGGAACGAGCGAAACCGAAACGTTCGTCGAGAGCAGCCCGCCCGGTGACGACTTCGTCGCGCGCGTCTGCATCGGCTGGGAACGCGAGGCGCGCCGCGCCGCCGATCTCGACATGCGAGTTGGGATCGTTCGCAGCGGTTTCGTGCTCGGAAACGACGGTGGTGCGCTGCCGCGGATGCTGCCGCCATTTCGCGCCGGCATGGGAGGCGTGGTCGGAAGCGGTCGTCAATGGGTTTCCTGGGTCCACATCAACGACCTCGTCAAGATCTACACTATGGCAATCGACAGCGCCGGCGACGTGCTCGACGGCTGTGCGCCGAATCCGGTAACCAACGCGACATTTACGTCCTCACTCGGCGCAGCGGTGCACCGCCCAGCGAAAATGGCGGTACCGACGTTCGCGTTGCGCGCGATGCTCGGCGAAGGCGCGGACATTTTGCTGCGCGGGCAGCGCGTCTTGCCGCAGCGCGTCCAGCAGCTTGGCTACCGGTTTGAGTTTCCCGAGCTCACAGCCGCGCTAGCGAATCTACTTTAAACTCCTGCGCCTCGAGATATTTCTCAGCGTCCATTGCCGCACGGCATCCGGCTCCGGCCGCGGTAATCGCTTGCCGGTAGCGATGGTCGTTGACGTCGCCGGCGACGAAGACGCCCTCGACGTTCGTCATGGAGCCGTCGGGCGAAACGACGTAGCCGCGTTCGTCCAAGTCCAGTTGTCCGGCGAAGACCGATGTGTTGGGCGTGTGACCGATAGCCACGAAAACCGCCTCGGTTTCGATATCGTACGTGCTTCCGTCGAGCACGTTGGCAAGCCGCAAGCCGGTCACGTGGGTTTCGCCGAGAACCGCCTCGACGACGGCGTTCCAAATGAAATCGACCTTGGGATGCGCGTGCGCGCGGTCGGCCATGATCTTGCTCGCGCGCAGCCGATCGCGCCGGTGAATGACGGTGACCCGGCTGCCGAAACGCGTTAGGAAGAGCGCCTCTTCCATCGCCGAATCGCCGCCTCCGACGACTGCGATTCGCTTATCGCGGAAGAAGGCGCCGTCGCACGTCGCGCAACTCGAAA
>DASXGO010000019.1:0-5615 GCA_036489055.1 Candidatus Cybelea sp.
TCTCTGATCGTCTTCCTTACAGACGTGATCGACCCGATCGCGCAAGCAACGGTGATGTCGGAAGTCGCGACGCTCGCAAAACACCACGTGCTGGTCTGCGTCTTCATGAACGACGCCGCCGTCAGCGAGGCGCTCGCAACCGAGCCGGAGACAATTTCTGACGCCTATCGGGCCAACGTCGCGGTCGATCTGGCGAACGAACGCCGCTTGGCCAAGGCGATGCTCGAACGCGCGGGCGTTCTCGTCATCGACGTCCCCGCTAAGAAATTGACGACGGCGCTCATCGACGAATACCTGCGCGTCAAGCGACGCGGCTTACTCTAAGCCCGTAAGAGTCAGCGGCGCGTCGCGATTCGGACGGCCTGCACCTCGCTCATCGCCGCGCGCTCCCGTCCAAGCGCCGCGATCTCGCCCTCACTGAAGCGGTCGCGAAGGGTCGCCATCAATAGGTTGTGCGTGTAGCGCTCCGTGTTTTCACGTCGATAACCTCTCGCGAGAACGTCATCGACGTAACTGAGCAGTCGCGCTGCATCGGCCGGATCTTGCGGCGCCATCATCGCCGCTAAATGTCCGAGCGCGCACGCCAGGCCGCCGGTGTCGCCCGCTTCGCGCGCATCGAAGACCGCGTCGCGGGCGATTGCGCGCGCCTCGGCTTCCCGGCCGAGTGCGAGAAGATAGGCGGCGAGGTTCGCCTCGCTGTTCGCGCGCAGGCGCACGTTCTGCCGGCTCATCTTGCCGGCGAGCAGCTCTCGGAGACGCGCGGCGGCACTTGCGGTTTGACCCAACGCGAACTCTGCTTCGGCCAGATTCATTAGCGTTATCCAAACCGTCCGCTCGTCGCCGGCAGCGCGTGCCATCTCGAGCACACGAAGGTTCGCGACTCGCCCCTCTTCCGGTCTCCCGCTTACTTCGTACAACACTGCCAGCGATCCGAGAGTGCGCACGAGATCGCGTGGGCTGCCGTGCAACTCGCACAACTCGAGCGCACGCCGCAGGTCAGCTTCGGCCTCGGCAAACCTGGCGAGCCGCATCAGCGCAACGCCGCGCCCGCGCAACGCACGAGACTCCCCGGCTAAATCGCCGAGCCGCTCGTACCGCTGCAGAGAGTGGCTGGCGGCTTCATACGATCCGGCGCTTTCGGGCATCAGCAGATCCCCACGCATCGCCGATAGTAGTTCCCAGGCTGTCGCTTCGAGCTCGGGCGTGAGCGCCGCATCGCTCTGCAGAGCGCGCTCTGCGCGTCGCGCCGATTCCGCCGAAAACCCGTGACTTAAGAGAAATTCACGGAGCGCGTTGAGGAGACGGATGCCCAGCGCGGCGTCATAGCCTTCGTCGATGGACCAGACGAGAGCTTGGCGAAAGTTCTCGTACTCACCGCGCTCCGCCGCTTCGGCCAAAACGACGTAGTACTCCGCATGGCGCCGCCGCAACGTATCTACGGACGCTCCCAACTTCTGCAAGGCGTACGCGCGCATCGTTTCGAGCAGCCGGAAGCGTCGCTTCGGACCGTGCGGCTCGCTTGTCACGAGCGATTTATCGACGAGCGATCCGAAGAGTTCGACCATTCGTGACGGGGCGATTCCGTCGCCGGAGCAAATCGCGACCGACGCTTCCAAAGAAAAGTCCGCCCCGAATACTCCAAGACGGTTGAAGAGCGTGCGCTCTTCGTTCGTGAGAAGACGATAGCTCCAGTCCAGAACGGCGAGCATGGTTTGATGGCGTGCGGGCCGGCCTTCGCCGGTCAAGACGCTAAAGCGCTCCGCGAGTAGACTCTCGAGTTGCGCGACGCTCAAAAACTTTACGCGCGCGGCGGCGAGCTCGATGGCCAACGCAATGCCGTCGAGGTGACCGCAGATACGCTCGATCGCCGGTACGTCGGTTGGGTCGAGAACGAACGAGGCGTCGGCTCGACGTGCGGCGTCGAGGAAGAGCGAGGTCGATGCGACCGAATCCAAAGACGCGACGCGATACGTTTGCTCGCCGGCAACGTGCAGCGGCTGGCGGCTCGTCGCGAGAATACGAACTTCGAGACATCCCGCCACGACGCGCTCGGTCGCCGTGCCGGCGGCTCCAGCGATGTGCTCGCAGTTGTCGAGAATCAAGAGCAACCGCTTGCGCGAAAGCCAAGCCACGACGGCCTCAATCAGCGGTTGGTTCGCGCGTTCGCGTACGCCGAAAACTGTTGCGATCGCGGCTGCCACCCCTGCGGCATCGCCCACCGGCGCGAGATCCACAAACCAGACGCCGTCGGGAAACTGCCGGAGCGCCGCACGCCCCGCGTCGACGGCCAAACGAGTTTTCCCAACGCCGCCGGCGCCCGTTAAGGTGAGCACGTGAGAGGCGGCTATATGATGCGACAGGGCCGTCAAGTCGCGTTCGCGACCAAAGAGCGGCGTGAGCGCGCGGCTTAGATTGTGCTTTGTCGCGACGCGTACGTTCGCGCGCGGACGCGAGGCGCGCGCGGCTGCGATTTCGATCGCTTGACGTTGGTCGGGTGCCAACTGCAGCGCGCCAAGAAGGAGGGCGAGCGTTTCGCGCTGCGGCGCTTTGTTGACGCCCCGCTCGAGAGCGCCGATTCCGTCCACGCTGAGACGCGCGCGGTCGGCCAATGCCTCCTGCGATAATCCGGACGCGATCGAAACTCGCGCAGCAGCTCCCCGAACGGCTGGCGACGCGCAGCGTGGGCCATCTCTGCCCACTATACGACTAACTTATGCGGATATCGGTTCCGAGGGGCCCGTTCTTGCGGCATGATGCTCCTCGCAAACTGCCGCTAATGCGAGGAGAAACCGATTGCTTGCACGCTTTCCGAGAGCTATACTACCCCCTCAGCCGGAGCACAACGTCTTCCCCGGCTGGGGACCGCGCCTCCGAACCTGGCCGACGGCTACGGCTGCGTATGCGATTCTGAGCTGCGCGGTCGCGGCCGCGGTCGCGTCTGCATCGCCCGAGTCGTTCGTACGCCTAAACGCCGTCGTGCTTTTGTTGTGGGCGACGAGCACCGCCGTAGCGGCGGCGTGTGCCGGTCAGTTGTACGTGCACGGACGCTTTGCCGAGTCGAAGTTCGTGCAACACAACGAAGTCGGCGGCTTCATCGTGGCGGTCGTCGGAGCGGTCTACGGCGTTCTGCTCGGCTTCATGACGGTGATCGCTTGGCAGCATTTTTCAGAGGCTCACCAAATCGCCAGCCAAGAATCGGCAGCGGCCATCGACGCCTGGCATACTTCGCTCGGGCTACCAGGTGCGCAGCGTACTCACGTTCGCAATGACATGCTGCTCTATTCGATCGCGATGGTCGAGCGCGAGTGGCCCGCGATGCGGGCGAACTCGTATGATAAGCGCCCGATATCATCGTTATGGATGCCATTACCGCTGCCGGCGGATTCGTTCCATCAAACATTAAAGAAGGCAACGCCCAGAGCACGACGCTTGCGCAGCTCAGCGCTTTGCACGACGATCGCTGGCGCCGGCTCGCGGACAACACGTTCGGGCTGTCGTCGTTCGAATGGCTCGTCTTGATTGTCGGCGCGGTCTGCATCGTCGGTTTTTGCTGGTTATTCGGCTTGGAAAACAAAAACGTGCATCTCGTGATGACGTCGGCCGTAACGATCGTCGTAACGACGACGATGGTGCTGCTGTTCGAGCTGCAGTTTCCTTTTCAAAGCGACCTTCGGATCCCGCCCGACGACTGGAGTGGCGCGATCGCGCATATCCATGCGATGCAAGCCGGTCCGCAGGCGGGCATGCGCATGTAGCCTTCCCGCATTTGCGTCATCGGATTCGTGGTAGGCTGTAGCGCTGTTCACATCAATGGCGCCTGGAGGTCCGATGGCTAGGTAGCTAGTATAGGCTAGCTTGGTTTAAATGTCGGACCAAGGGCACCGTTGATGAAAGGACGATGCTATGCTTACGCTGCATCTGCCGGCCAAATGCCTCTCCGTCGTATCGATTGGAGCGCTGCTTTTCACGGTAGCGGGCCCAGCTCGATTGAGCGCTCAGACGCCTCCGGCAATCGAATCGGCAGTGTTCGAATATCAAGCGATGGCCGGAAACGCTCACAACATCGACCTTCAAATTATTAGTGCCATCAATCTGACCACTCACCCGCGGCCTTACGTTGTCGTCGCGACGAGCGCCGACATCGGCTTGATTCTGCGCTTGCAAACGACACTGGGCGAAGCCGCGCTTGTTAAAGACCGCGTAATCGCCGTTTACAAAGCTCTGAGGTCGGACACTGTCTTTCAATGCAAATCACCAGTAACTCGCGGAAGGACACCAGCGACCGCACCGCCGTCAAAAACTCAGAGGCTCACTGCGCTCGCTCCACCCGCCCCTCCGCCGGCGGCGGCCCCGCCAGCCGGTTGGCTTGCAAGCGCTCTCGCAAACGCGTCCAGCGTTGCGGCGCTGCTACCGGCGATCCAGAGCCTCGCCATGGTGAGCGAAACCGCCGTACCGGCAGCCGGGGATCTCAGTGACATTAGCCTGATCACCGCCATCGCGGGCGAGTTGCATGCGAGCGGGGCGACGGCATTGGTTCCGAGCTTCTATCCGCCACAGCTCGCAACGCAGCCATTCAGCGGCACCCTGATCGGACGCACTATTTCGGATCTGGAAAAGTGGCGTGCTGACATGTACGACGAGGCCAATAAACGCATCCTTTCTCCGCAGTGTCAGTATACGACGACGGACAAGAAGGGCAACACGGTCGTCGTGAATCTTGCGGTTGTCAACCAAATGATCGCGGCCGTAACGTCCGCTGCTGCGCTGCTCGACAAGTTCGAGGGCCAGCTCTTCGGCGGCACAATGGCAGCGACGCCGGTGATCGCGCCGGCTCCGCCAACTCCTGCAGCGCCACCGGCAGGCGGTGGCGCGAAGCCGCTCGCTGCGGGCGCGGACAGCCCCGGCAAAGCGTCCGACTCGCCCAAGCCAACAGCACAGCCACCAGGGTCCGGTGGAAGCGCTCTGGAGCAACTCCTCTATGCAGACCTCACGCTTCAACAGCTCGGCGCAACGGTTGAGCGGCCGTACATCAGTTCGAAGAACGTCTACTTTGTCTCAGTGCACAACCCGAACTCGGGCGGCACCACGCTCACGGCGGCGGCATTCTTGGGCAGCCGCGTTTTTTACAGCGGGGGTGCCGTATCAACATTCAGCATTTTCGACGCCAACGCCGGGACGCTGCTCTGCAGCGGCATCAGTTACGCGTATCGCGGTTCGGTCAGCCAGCACCAAATGCAGCTCGGTATCAACGATGCGCAAAATCCGGGATTACCCAACGGTGCCGCGACATCACCGCCGAGCACGGACGTCTTGCTCGCCGCAGGCTATTTCACGACCAACTGCCCCAAGGGTTCTTAAGCCTGCTTCGCGCCCAACGCACCAAAGTAGACGGTTAATACAACGCCGGTAAACAGCCCCACCGCGATCCGAATGGAGTCTGAAAATCGCAACGGCGAGAAGAAGGCCTCGATCGTGCCGGCTACGATGAGCATCGACGCCACGCCGAGAATGAGCGTTCCCGCGCGCCGCGCGTTCGCGGCGATCAGATCACGCCGCCGCATTCGCCCGGGATAGACGATCGCCGCTGCAATGAGCAGGCCCGCGGCTCCGGCAAT
>DASXGO010000036.1:0-3050 GCA_036489055.1 Candidatus Cybelea sp.
TAATCGTTGAGGGCGCAAAGACGCAACACGAGGTCAGATAGTAGCTAGGCTTACCGCGAGCTTTCTTCCATATCGCAACATCGTCGATGGAGTTTCCAACGGCAAGATTTCCGGTCGTCGCGTCGATCGAGCAAGCCAGCGGCAAGAACCCCGAATCATCAAGCCTGGCGATGGGCTTCGTGCCGCCGTGTGCGTACTCAAGGAGGTACGTCTTACCATTCGAGGGCGCATTGGTTACCCAAACATTTCCTTGGGTGTCTGAGCAGAGACCTAACGGGTTATCGAAGCCCTTCAGCGTCCCAACTGACTGCCCGCCGGGAAACTTGTAAACGTAAACTTCGTCAACGCCAGATGAGCCTACATAGAGCAAGTCACCGCCCTTAGCGCCAGGCTTCATCCACGATCCGCCACTATCGGCATGGGCTGCCGCACGGCTCTGCGGCACCGAGCCTGGCGCGGCGATAGGTAGCTGCGGTCCGCCGCAGCCGGCCAATAGTGCGGCTGTGCCGATCGCAAGTGCTGAGCGAGCTAGGTTACTCATAAGCGATCCTCGATGCTGATTTACTTCTGTGCCGCGGTCACGCCGAGCGGGAAGTCGAAGTTGCCGGTAAAGACCGCGATCGGTGAACCGCCGGCCGGGTACTTGAAGACTTCGCCGTTGTTATTCCCCGCATCCCCGCAATAGAGCAGGCCCTTGACGAGCCAGGTCTGTGCGCAGTCGCTGGAACCCGAGAGCTGGACGGTATTTTTCAACGTCGCCTTCGTTCCACTGATCGTGTATTGATACAGCGCGTTCGCTATCTGATCGAACACGGTGACGTAGGTCCCGTCCCATTGCACGGAGCCGGGGAATTGCACGCTGTTGCTCGTCGTGATTGCTTCGAACTTGCTGCTGCCATGCGGGAGCTCGACCAGCCCAAAGCCCGAGCGGTTACCGGTAAAACCGTCGGCAAAGAGATTCCCCTGGTTGTCGTAGCCGTCGAAGAACTCTTCGTCCAACCGCGTGCTGTAAGCGGTGCCCGAGCCGCTGCCGTTCTTGAAGATGATGACGTCGCCGTTATCATAGAGCCCGACCGCAAGGTCGCCGCTGGTATTCATGGCGCAGCTGGTCGGAAAATAGTTGCCCACCGACAACGTTTTGATCGGCGTATCGGGGACTTTGTATTCGGTGATCTGGGTATTGCCGCCGACGTTCCACATGATCTTCTTGCCGTAGCCGAACTGGGCGTTCGTACACCCTTGGCCACCGTCGTAATAGATCGTACCGATCTGCTGCGTGCCCTTTGGATAGTCGAAAATGCTGGCGTACGTTTCGTAGTCGCTGAAGATGTACTCATACTTCTTCTTGCTATGATGGTCGGGAACGATCGTCGCGTAGCGGGGCATCGGGCTAAGACGCGCTGCGGTTACCGGCCTGCCGTTTAAGAAGAGCGTCCGACCGACGTATCGTACATTTTGCCCAGCGGTTGACGGCGCGACCGCCATGTCACCCTGAGCCTGTCGAAGGGCGCCGCCGCACGCTGACAACATCGCCAGGCCGGCCAGCGCAGCCGCATATTTCACGCAACCAGGGGTCGTCATTAATGTTGCTCCTTCGTAAGTAGACGCGATCGCATTACCGCTCCAGGCGCCTGAGCCGGCGGGACGGGCGGCTACGAATGTTCGGGGACGCCCGGCTCAGTCCCGGCACAGGCGCGCATTTGCGGTGGAATCGCCGGCGGGGGCTACAGTCGTCTGACGCGCCAGATTTGTTCCGCCGGCCAGGCGTTGGCCCATTCGAAGGTAACGTAATCTTTGTAAGACATCGTAGCGTTTGGCGGCGGCCGCAGCTCGACGAGCGACTCGATGAGAAAGCCGCTTTGCCGGAAAAGCGCGATCCAGTCGCCGTACGGAAGCGAGAAACAGACGCTGGATCCGTCATCGGCTTTCCGCCGCTCGAAGTAATTCTCGTTTAGCGTCGTCCCCAGCGAATCGGCATCTTCATCCCAGCATATGAAGTGCAGCAGGAGTTGTCGAGCCCGACGCAGCGCGGGCCACGCAGCGTGAGGGCGATCGACCACTGCGCTGCGCCGCAGCCGAGTTCCAGCACGTCCTTCCCCCGGACGTCGCCAAGGACGTGCAGCTCATCTTCCGGGATCGACCACACGCCCCACGCGAGCGGATTTCTGCCTAGTTGACCGGCATGCGCCGCTTGGTATTCGTCGCTCCGTTCATCCCAATGAAGCCGGTTCCGGGCGTCGTCTTGTCTGAGCGCCATCTGCGCCTCATTCGTACGGTACGCAAGAAAGTCTAGCTATGCCGCGTGCCTGCGAGCGGAGCCGCCCAGCCGGCGCGCTAAGAGTCCACGTATGTGGGGCTTTCACGTCCGCGCCAAACGTAAGCGAGCAGACGATTGAAGCACCATCATCTGGCGACCGGAGTGCTGGTTCACGACGGGCGGCTCCTGATGGTGGCGTCGCGTTACCCTAATCACGCCGAGCCGCTTTGGAATGTGCCCGGCGGGCGCCAGCAGCCGGGAGAGCTGCTCACCGAGACGGTCGTGCGCGAGGTCTTCGAAGAGACCGGCCTGCACGTCGAGACCGTCGAGGTTGCATACGTTGGTGAGAGTTACGATCGCGATACGCACTTTTTGAACGTGGTGTTTGTGGTGCGTTTGATCGCCGACGGTGACACCTCGCTCGAGACGCGCGCTCCTCAGGATGGCATAAGCGTTTCGGAACACGTTGAGGCGGTGGAGTGGGTTCCGCTCGAGCGGGTCGCGGAGCGCGTCGTCGTGGCAGTCGTGCGCGAGCCGCTGGTGGCCTATTTACGCGGCGAGATGCCCCTGCGTTATGCCGGGTTTCACGAGGCCGGAGTTACGATCGAGTGGCCGCCGGACTCGCGTTGAGCGCCGAAGTCCAGCGTTGACGATCGAGGGAGTGGACGATTACGTCAACGGGTTTTCCTTGCACCGTCGCACCACGCGGCAACGTTCCTCGATCTTCGAATCCGTTACGACGTAGGACGGCGCGCGACGAGAGATTCTCGGGCAGACAGTATGCGCGGACCTC
>DASXGO010000061.1:0-2453 GCA_036489055.1 Candidatus Cybelea sp.
GCAATACTTACAGCAGCTGACGATCGCGGTGAACGTCACGCTCTCGGGGCCGCTGCAGAAGTACGGCGCAGAAGTCGTCAAGGGCGCACAGGCCGCGGTCGACGAGCAGAATCGTTTCAACGCGCCGATCTCGCACGTTTGGGGCCTGCGGCCGCTCGACGACCGCAACGATCCGGCGCTTGCCGGCGCGAACGCAAACGTCGCGGCGGCCGACTTCACCGTCATCGGCATGATCGGTAATCTCACCGCGCCGATGACGCTTGCGGCGCTTTCACGGTATGCCAACGTCGGCTTCGCAGTCATCGTGCCGACCGTAACCGCGGACGCGGTGACGCAGCGCGGCTATCACAACGTCTACCGCCTTCCGGCGAAGGACAGCACCGCGGGGCGGCTCTTCGCGAGCACGGCGCTCGAAGGCAAGCGGGGCGTTAACGCCGTCGCAGTCTCCTTCGACGGCGACTATGGATCCGACGTCGCCGCCGGCTTCGTGGATCGCGCGAAAACGGAGCATCATGCTGCGCAGGCGCTGCTCTTTCCGCTCCGCTCCACGGACCCGGCGCAGGCGGCGCGCACGGTGCTCGATCGATCGCCGAACTATGTCTTTCTGGCGGGAAAAACGTCGGAACTAGGCCCGATTGCGCAAGCCTTGCGCACGGCGGGTTATACCGGCGATTTCGGCGCGTCGGACGGTTTTTACAACTCCGATACGATCGCGACGTATGCCAAGGTGCTCGACGGAGCGTACGTCGCTTCGCCGATGCCGCCGATCGAACGCGTTCCCAGCGCCGTCCAGCTCGTCAGCGACTTCGAACGCGAGGTATCGCAGATCACTGCCCAATCCGCCTTCGGTTACGCCGCCGCGCAGCTCCTTATCGCCGCGTCGCAGCGCGGCAACGCGACCACCCGTCAATCGCTCCTCTTCTCGCTGCAATCCGGCGGAACGTTTACGACGCTCGTCGGGCAATTCGCATTCAACATCAGCGGCGATCCGCTCATTCCGAACATCTACCTTTACACCGTCTCGAGTGACGGCTTTAAATTTGCGCGGCCTGCGGTCCGTACCGGTTTCGTTTTCTGAAAGGGTCGTCGTTTAGCGCATCTCGTTGTCGCCTTGGGCCTCGATTACCTTAGTAAACTTCGGCCCCCGGCTCCTAGAGCTGCATCTAAACAACGACCCTTTACTCTTGCTATCTTACGAATTCGTCCTCAGGCACGACTCTAAGCCGGTGCGGCGGCTTGATTCGTTCCCTCGGTCGTTCGTCGGTCTCTTCGAGGGCAAGCACAAACCGCAGACGCCACGATCCGAGCGCAAGGGTGAAGTTCGTTCCAATGATTTCCACGATCAGGCCTCCACGCGCTGCCATTTGATGACGGCGAGCGCACCGTAGACGATGAAGAACAGGATTTCGAGAAGCAGGCGCCATCCAAACGTAGCCGCGCCGGGGTCGACCTCCGTGCTGTCGAAGTGCAGCTGCACGTACGTCCACGGATCGAGTCGCGAAATTATCCAGGCGGTTTGGTGAACGATCGTCGCGACGATGTTCGAAGGCTCCAGTAACGTGAGCGCGCCGACGACGATGGCGACGGGCAGCGCGGCGACGAGCACCGCAACGTACGAACGATTGAACCAGGTGGTCGCGGCGCAGAGCAGCGCATACCAGGCCAGCGGTGCGGCGAGCCCCATAACGACCGCACGCGCGTTGATCCCGCTGAAATCCACCCGAGCCGACTCGAAGAGGAGTTGGCAGAGATAGAGCGCGACGAAGGTCATGAACGAGGCGGCAATGATTCCGACGACGTCCGCGCCGATCGCGCCCAGCGCGTAGCGAGCACGCGGAACGGGTTTGGTCAGCGCGATTTCAAGGTGGCCGTCGATTTCGCGCGCGAACGGCGCCGCCAAACACATCGCGACGATGAGAGCGATGACGTCGGCAAAGGCCATGTAGTAAAGCATCGGCACGGAGCTGTTGGTATCGATCACCGTCGTGCTCAGCGAACCGTTCTGCGATTCGGCGACGTGGATGCTGCCGACCGCGACGTTGTCGTGCTCGTTGTGCGCGCGGCTCGCCGGCTCCGTGACGACGATGTGCTTGCCGCGGTAGCCGTAGTCGTCGATGACGACGTGCGTCTGTTCGTGCGCGTTGTCCCAAATCGTGCGCTGCGTACCGTCGGGAAGGGTCACGTGGGTAACGACGGTGCCGGGTTCGTGGAAATGCTGGATCCACGATTCCGGCGACATGTACCGGGTGAGCGAAATCCGCATAATCACGGCCAACAGCACGCCGATTCCTAAAATGATGGCGACGATTCGCAAACAGTTGCGGACGCGAAGCCATTCAACGTAGTTCATGACGAGGTTTCCTTTACCACGATGTCGGTAGTGGCGGTCGCCGGCGAGACGGCATAGAGGAAGATGTCTTCGAGATTGAGATCGACGATGCGCACGCCCATGG
>DASXGO010000200.1:0-6485 GCA_036489055.1 Candidatus Cybelea sp.
CCGCGCTCCCGCGTCGATCGCGCGTCGCAGATCGACTTCATCGTGCGCTTCCACGAGCACGTCGAGCGCAAACTCCGTAGCCTCGCTCATACAGGTCCGCAACGCTTCGTCGTCCAGGCCCGCGACGATCAGCAGGACGCAATCCGCTCCGTACGCAGCCGATTGGGCGATTTGATAGCGCGTCCACAAGAAATCTTTGCGAAGCAGCGGCCGCGTCGTGACGCGTCGTACTTCGTCCAGATAACTCAGCTCGCCCAGAAAGTGATCGCGCTCGGTGATGACGCTGATGGCGTCCACGCCCGACGATTCGTACGTGTGCGCGATCGCGACGGGGTCAAAACTGCGTGCAATCAATCCACTCGACGGTGATGCTCGCTTGATCTCCGCGATGATGGCGCCGCCGGACGCGTTTTGCAGCGCCGCAAGAAAGCCGCGACGCTCCGAAGCGCGCGTCAAACCGCGCGCGCGGACAACCTCGTAGGGCTCGTTGGCCTGCTCGCGCTCGACGACAGCCGCTTTGACCGCATAAATCTTCTGCAGCGTATCAGTCACGCGAAGAGACTAGGTCGGGCTTGCCGTCGGCGTCGGCGACGGACTGATCGACGGCGTCGGCGTCGGCACTACGGCCGGCCCAACCATGACGGTCGTTCCGATCGCATTTTGCCGTATCGTGACGTTCTTTCCTGACGCGCCCGCTGAAAAGGTGCGCGCCCGCGAATACTCACCGCTGCGGTTGGCGAATTGTTGCCGCGGATTCCAAGTGTCGTCAAGCGCGCTGACGGTCGTGCTGCGCCGGGTGAGGAAGATTTCCGTCTTGCGCGCGCCGATAAAATTGTTACCTCCCGCCGAGCCCGAGAATCCGCCGCCAAAGTCGATCGCGCCGTGGACGGTGGAATTGACCACGGGCGCAAAGGTATCGGTAAACGCGTAGAGTCCGCGCTCAAAATCTTCATCGGAAGCCACAACGTCGACGCTGCCGTCGGTCGCGATATCGATGAGCTTCGAAAAAACCGTGCTGTCGGCGACCTGGCGGCCCAAGGTGATCGATGGGGTAGCTCCATACGGTGAAGCCGTTGCGATTGGAACCGAGATGCCTCCGATCCCCAAATTGTTGCCGTGGATCTGACACGAGTTACAAGTGAACGAGCCGCCCGCGACCAGCACGCCGTCGACGTTCTTAAACGGCGAAACGATGCCGGCTCCGAAACCAGAGTTCAAACCGGAGAGCGCTGCGAGGACGTCGACCGACGCGTAGAAGGCGTTGGCGCCGAGCGAGATTTTCGTCGCGCCGACGTAGATGTCTGATACGCTCAGACTCGCGGGCGGGACGACTTCGAGTGTTGTATAGGCGCTGCGCGCCGGATCTCCGACGACCTTCTCAAACGTTGTATCTTCGCCTAGCCCGTCGACGAACGATCCGGTCCCGGGGCCGTGCCCAAAGTTCGCTCCCTGGATCGAAACGCTCTTGGAGATGACGATCGGAAACTGCTCGCCGTTTGCGGCATTGTAATCGCCGTTTGCAAGGTTGATGGTGACGCCCTGCGGATTCAGGTTCTTCGCTGACGTCAGCACCGCGACCGCTTTCGTGAGCGACTTGTAGGGTTTGTTCGCGCTTCCGTTCCCGGTCGTGTCGCTTCCGGTAACCGAGTTGACGTTCAGTGTCGAAATCGGCGCAAGCGAGGGCGGAACCGGGCCGGGCTGACCCCACCGGGTGCACGCCGTTCCCCCGACGACGCCGCCGACTGCCAGCGCAGCGACGATTGCAAAAAAGAAGCGCGCGAACCAACCACTCTGCATGAGGTGCTCCAACCCTTTGCCGTGCCGCGTGCCGGAACCTCGGGGAGTCGCGATTCGCGCTCCGGAAGAGATGAAGCGATGATTAAGGCGCCCGTACGCGCGATCTTGGCGGCCATTGATTCGGCAGCGGTTGCTTGGAGCGACGCCCGGTTCGAGCCGCGTCTGCGCGCGCGCGACGCCGTGGTCCGGCGGACGGAGTATTCCGCTCCGATGGTCGAGTACGCATTCGATCGCCTCTTCGGTTCGCTGCGCCGCGACGCGCTCGCGGGGGTGATCGAAGACGAGCTAGGCTCGCTCGACGTCCTCGACGGCTTCGTCGAACGCTCGCACCGTCCGCGCGCGGCGGCGCTGCCGATCGGACGCGTCTGCATCGTCTCGAGCCGCACGACGATCGGCGTCGCCGTCGTCCCTGCGATCTTTGCGCTCTGCGCTAAATGCAACGTCCTCATCAAAGACCGCGAGGATCACCTCGCCCGTGCGTTTTTCGAAACGCTCGCCGAGAGGCTTCCGGAAATTGCGGACGCGTTTGCCGCCCGCCCCTGGAACGGTGGCGAAGAGGCGGCGACGCTGCACGGCTTTGACCTGGTCGTCGCTTTTGGAAGCGATGCGACCCTCGCCGAAATCTCGTCAAACCTTCCGTATCCGGCGCGCATGATAGGATACGGAACGAAGGCCAGCGCGGGTTACGTCGCGCGTGACGCGCTCACCGGCGAAAAGGCTGCGCGAAGGATTGCCGCGGCGGCGGCACGCGATCTGATCCTCTACGAGAGCGAGGGCTGTTTGTCGCTGCACGTGCTCTTCGTCGAAACGGGCGGCGCGACTAGCGCGCTCCAATTTGCGGAGCTCGTCGCGACCGCGATGCGCGACGCGAACGCCGAACTCCCAAGCGCTTTCACCGGCGCATCCGCGTCGGCTCGCCGAGCGGCCGCGCGCGACCTGGCAGCCTTTCGCGGCGAACATTATTTTGCCGATGCCGCTGCGCAGTATCTGGCCGTACTCGATCCGCCACGGGCCTCGCCGCCGCTCTTCCTCCCGCGCACGCTCGGAATCCATTCCGTCGATCGGCCGTCCGAGGCTGCCGAATATCTCGAGCGTCACGGTATCGCGCCCGAAGCCTTCGCCATCGCAGGCAGTCGCAACGATCTGCGCGAGTTGGCGCTGCGTACGAAAGCGAGTCGCATCGCACCGTTCGGCGCGCTCCAGGCGCCCCCGTTGGGGGTTTTTCACGGCGGCCGGCCGCGCAGTGCCGAATTCGTTCGCTGGGTTGGAGACGAGACGTGAAGGTTCCGGGGCCGCAAAGCATCGCGCTGGGCGCGCGCTTGCGCGCGCGCGAACAGCGTAACGTAACCTTCCTGGCCGAGGATTTTCCAATTTTTTGGAGTTCCGCGCGCGGCGCGACCGTAACCGACGTAGACGGCAACGAGTACCTCGACTGCACCGCCGCGTTCGGCGTGGCGGGACTCGGCCATGGGAATCCGGACGTGGCGTTCGCCGTCGCGGACCAGGCGAAACGTCTCATGCACGGCATGGGCGACGTTCATCCCACCGAAATTCGCGTGCGCTTACTCGATCGATTAGCGGCGATTCTACCGGAAGCGCTAACGAAGGCCTTTCTGGCGACCGGCGGCTCGGAAGCGATCGAAGCGGCGCTCAAGACCGCGATGCTCTTTACGGGCAAATCGCGATTCGCGGCGTATCGCGGCGGTTATCACGGGCTTTCGTTCGGCGCGCTCGCCGTTGCGGGAATCGAACGTTTCCGGATGCCGTTCGCCGGCGTCTTGCGCCACGAACCCATCTTGCTCGAGTATCCCCGTGCAGCTGAAAACGCCGCAGAGGCTGCTGCTCGCGCGCGCGAACGGCTCGCGCGAAGCGGCGACGTCGCCGCGCTCGTCGTCGAGCCGATCCAGGGACGCGGCGGCTGCATCGTGCCACCCCAGAGCTATCTGCGTTATATTCGCGAGATTTGCGACGAGCTGCACATCGTCTTGATCGCCGACGAAATCTTCACCGGTTTCGGGCGCACCGGCAGCTGGTTTGCCGTCGAGTACGAACGCATCGTTCCCGACATCATCTGCATCGGCAAAGCGATGGGCTCGGGCGTGCCGATCAGCGCTGCCGTCGGGCGGGCGACGACCATGGACGCGTGGCCGCTTTCCGCCGGGGAGGCGCTGCACACCTCGACGTTTCTCGGAAATCCGCTCGGATGCGCCGCCGCCCTCGCGACCGTAGACGAGATGGAACGGCTCGCGCTGCCGACGCGCGCGGCGAGTCTCGGCGAGAGACTCCAAGCGCGGCTCGAAACGCTCCGTGCGTATCCGGTCGTAACCGACGTTCGCGGGCGAGGCATGCTCTGGGGCGTCGAGCTGCGCGACGGCGACCTCGCTTTTGCCGCAATCAAGAATGCACTCTCCCGCGGCGTCATCCTTTCGCAGTCGGGCACCGACGGCAACGTTATTGCTCTTTCGCCGCCGTTGATCATCGAGGAGCGACAACTCGAGCGTGCGATCGACGTTTTGGAATCGGCCATTGGAGCGCTAGCATGAAACGATATAGGGTCGGAATCGTCGGGGCCGGTTTCGGTGTCCGCGTCCACCTCCCGGCGCTGCGCAACCATCCGCGCTTCGACGTCGTGGCGTTAGCCTCGCCGTCGAGCGCGCAACAGATAGCCCGCGCCGAAAATATCGCGCATGCCTTTCGATCGTGTAACGAGATGATCGCCGGCATCGACCTCGATGCCGTCGTCGTTGCATCGCCGCCGTTCGCCCATTACGACGACGTGCTTGCCGCGTTGGCGCAGCGCAAACACGTGATCTGCGAAAAGCCGTTTGCGCTTCGGATTGCGGATGCGCGCAGCATGCTGGAGGCGCAGCGCTCCGCCGGGACCGCCTGCGGCGTCGCGCACGAGTTCCGCTTCGTGCCGCAGGCCCAAGCGCTCAAAGAGCTCATCGTTCACGGGCATCTCGATCCCGTTCGTAATATCGAGATCAGCTTGCTTCGGACGTCTCTGCGCCGCCAGGAGCGCCGCCAGCGCGGATGGTGGTTCGAGCGCGAGCGTGGCGGCGGACTCACCGGCGCGGTCGTCTCGCACTTGATCGACCACGCAAACTGGCTCGCCGGACGCCCGCCTAGTCGCGTGCTGGGCTTTGCGCGTACCGCAAACGCGAAGCGATCCGACGACCGCGGCGCGTTTCGCAGCGACGTTGCCGACGGCGCGTTCGCGCTCTTCGAGTACGACGGCGGCTTGGTAGCCCGCGTGAGCGCCGATGGAACGGCCGCCGTCGAATCGTATACCTGCGCCGTTCACTCCGAGCAGCGGACCGCTGTCGAAAGCGGCCCCTGGATTACTGACGTCACGCTCTATACGGTCGACGAAAACGAGACGAGCGAGCTGCAGTGCAAAGCCTCGCCATACGCCCGCTATGCGAAGATCGACCCCAGCATTCCGCCGATGATGGAGCTCTATGACGAGTTCGTCAAGGAGATCGAGTCAGCACCCAACGCGTTACCGACTTTCGAGGACGCGGTGCACACGCAGGAAGCTTTAGCCGCGATCGGTTACGAGCTTTGAGAGCGAAGCTGCTGCCAGAGCATCCCCAAGGCAATCGTCGTCGCGCGCGAAGCGATCGTTTCCCGATCTCCCGATAACGCAACGCGACGCATCTGAAGGCCGCTCTCTGCATCGTCGACCGCAAGCCACCCAAGCCCGACGGGTTTCTCCCTCGTTCCTCCGCTCGGACCCGCGATGCCGGTCGTTGCGAGCGCGACGTCGGCATCAAAGCGCTCGCGTGCGCCGCGCGCCATCTCGCGTGCGGTCTCTTCGCTGACGGCGCCGGCTCGTTCCAGCGTCGCGGCCGTAATGCCTAGTAACGACACCTTCGCCGCGTTTGCATACGCGACGACACCTCCGGCGAAGCTCTGCGATGCACCGGGAACGCTGGTGAGCGCCGCCGCCACTCTGCCGCCCGTAAAGGACTCCGCGACCGCGAGCATCCTGCCTCGACTCTGCAAAAGAGCGAGGATGACGCTCGCCGGCGTTTCCGCGTCGCAGCCGAAGATGAATCCTTCGAGACGGCGCTCGAGCTCCAACTGCAGGGGCGCGATCATCGCGTCGGCGCGAGCCCTCGAGGAGGCCTTGGCCATGATCTTCACGTCGGCCCGGTAGTCGTGAGCGAGCACGGCGATCTTGGGATTCTCGGAGCTTCGAAACAGATCCGCGATGCGATGGTCGATATCCGACTCGCCGATCGCGATCGTATGCAGTACGCGCGTATAGATGCCATCGTCGCTGCCGAGCCGGTCGCGAACGAACGGCAGTACCTTCTCGGCCATCATCGGTTTCATTTCGCGCGGCACGCCCGGCATGCACGCGACGAACTTCCCGTCAGCTGCAAAGGCAATAAAGCCCGGGGCCGTGCCGTTTGGATTGTCGAGCGGTTTGCTTCCGTGTGGGAGCTCGGCTTGTTTGCGATTATTCGGGCGCATCGGCCGTCCGAGCACCGCAAAGGCTTTTTCCATCTGCACGATCGCCGGTTCGTACAGCTCGGTGTCGAGCCCGAGCGCGTCGCAGACGCCGTCACGGGTGAGATCGTCGACCGTCGGGCCCAAGCCGCCGGTCATGATTGCTCCGTCGGCGCGCGACAATGCGCCGCGAACCGCTTGCGCTATGCGCTGACGGTTATCTCCGATCG
>DASXGO010000478.1:0-3589 GCA_036489055.1 Candidatus Cybelea sp.
ACTTTTATTTCGGCGCGGTCGATGGCGGCGTTTGGGAGTCGCTCGATTCCGGGCGCACGTGGAATCCCATCTTCGACGATCAACCGATCGCGTCGATCGGCGCGATTGCCGTTGCCCCGAGTAATCCTCGCGTGCTGTACGTCGGAACCGGCGAGGCGGATATGCGCTCGGACATCGCGTTCGGCGACGGCGTCTACAAATCGGTCGACGGCGGCAAAAGCTGGGCACACGCCGGCTTAGCCGAGACCAAACAAATCGGTGCGATCGTCGTCGATCCGCACGATGCCGACGTCGTTTACGTTGCGACACTTGGCCGTCCATACGGACCGAATCCGCAGCGCGGCGTCTACAAATCGACGGACGGCGGCAAGAACTGGAGCCAAGTTCTTTACAAAGGTCCGGATGTCGGTGCAATCTCGCTGGCAATGGCACCCGACGATCCGAAAGTGGTCTATGCGGCGCTTTGGCAAACGCGCCGGCCGCCGTGGAACGTTTATCCGCCGTCAAACGGACCGGGCAGCGGTCTGTACAAAACGGCCGACGGCGGCGCGACGTGGACGCAGCTGACGACGGGCCTTCCCGAACACGTCGGGCGCATCGGCCTTTCGATTTCCAATGCTGCGCCGCATCGCGTTTATGCCAACGTCGACAGTCCGCCGAAGGGCGGCGGGATCTACCGCTCCGACGATGCCGGTGCAAACTGGACGCGCGAGAACAGCGAGGAGCGCATCTGGCAACGCGGCTGGTACTTTAGCGGCATCACGGCCGATCCGCGTAACCCCGACGTCGTCTACGTGATGAACACATCGACCTATCGCTCAACGGACGGCGGCAAGAACTTCACAGTACTCATCGGCGATCCGACCGGACCCGACTTTCACGCACTCTGGATCGACCCGGGCGATTCAAATCGCATGATTCTCTGCAGCGATCAGGGCACGATTGTGACGGTCAACGGCGCAAAGACGTGGAGCTCGTGGTACAACCAGCCGACGGCGCAGTTCTATCACGTCGCAACCGATAACGCGTTTCCGTATAACGCGTACGGCGCGCAGCAAGATTCCGGCGCCGCGATGGCGACGAGCCGCGGCCGCTATGGGACGATCTCGAACCAGGATTTTCGGCCGCTCGACGTCGGCGGCGAAAGCGGTACGCTCGCTCCCGACCCGCGTCATCCCGGCCTCGTTTACGGTTCCGGGTTCACTCCGACACGCGAGCTTACGGCGACCGGGTGGGAGCAGAACATCGATCCGACGATGGCGCATCCGGAGACGCTCTGGCGCAATACCTGGACGCTTCCCGTCGCGATTTCACCGGCCGACCGAAACTCGCTCTACCTCTCGCATCAAAATATCTTTCGTTCGCGCGACGGCGGTGCGACCTGGCAAATCGTGAGCCCCGATCTCACCCGCAGCAACGAGGGTACGCCGGCGAACCTCGATCCGACGACGCTTGCCGATTCGAATAACGTGCAGCGTCACGGAGTCGTTTATGCAATTGCACCGTCGCCGTTACGCGCCGACCTCGTGTGGGCGGGAACGGACGACGGATATATCTGGGTCACCCGAGATGCTTCGACAAGCTCAGCACAAGTTACGCGAAATTGGCATAACGTGACTCCGCCTGCGCTGACGTCGTGGAGCAAAGTCGGCACGATCGAGGCATCGCATTTCGACACGGCGACGGCGTACGCCGCGATCGACCGTCATCGCATCGACGATTACACGCCGTACATTTACCGCACCCGCGACGGCGGCGCGACCTGGACTGCGATCGCAAACGGCATTCCCAACGGCTCGTTCGTCAACGTCGTGCGCGAAGATCCGGTGCACCGCGGCTTGCTCTACGCCGGTACCGAGCGCGGCGTGTACGTCTCGTTCGACGACGGCGCGGCCTGGCAGCGGCTGCAGCTCAACTTGCCGGTAACCTCGATCCGCGACATTGCGGTGCACGGCGACGACCTCGTCATCGCGACGCACGGCCGCTCGTTTTGGGTAATGGACGACATCGCGCCGCTGCGTCAGTTCAGCGAAGTCGCTTCAGGCGGCACGTATCTCTTCGCGCCGGCCGCGGCGTACCGGCTGCGTCCGACGAATCAGGAGGGGACGCCGTTACCGGTGGACGAGCCGCAAGCCGATAATGCGCCGGTCGGACTCTACATCGATTACTATCTCGCCGACGTTCCGCACACGCCGGTCGTTCTGGACGTGCTCGCGAGCAATGGAAGCGTCGTCCGGCACTGGTCGAGCGCAAATCCGCCCAAACCGGTCGATCCGAAGTCGATTTCGTACTTACCACGTTGGGTCACGCCGCATCCCGTACCCGTCGCCGAAGCCGGTGCGCACCGCTTCGTCTGGGACTTCCACGAAACGAGTCCGGACGGGCCGCTGCTCCCGCCCGGCTATTACACGATTCGGCTCAGCGTGAACGGACGGACGTACGACCGAACCGCACACGTCGTGCGGGATCCGCGAATCGCCGCGAGCGACGCCGATCTGCGCGCGCAGTACGACTTCTCGCAGCAAGTAATTGCGCTGCGTGCGGAGGTCGCTGCATCGCGCACGAAGGCTGAAACGGTCGCAAAGGGGCTATCGGGAGCGCGCGCGAGCGCCTATCGCCGGGAGGTCGTCGGCGAGGAGCTGCCTGCGAACCCGGACGATTCGATGGGCGCGTACTCGCACGACTTCGCCAGCTTCCTCTTCCTGCAAGGCCAGCTCGACAATCTTGAAGGCGCGGTGCAAAGCGCCGACGCCGCACCGACTCCGACGATGCGCGCTGCCTACGCGAAGCTTGAGGCGATCTATCGCCGGATGCGGTCAGCGTCCGGCATTTAGCGTTCGCGCGTACCAGTTCTCGAGATCGGTGTGGAACTGCGCGAGCGCTTCGGTGTGCAGATAGACCATGTGGCCGGACTCGTAGAAACCGTAGCTGATGTTCTGCTGCAGTTTGGCCGGCAGCATGAGATGGTTCAGCGTGTAGTCCGTTGCCGCGAACGGCGTCGCAAAGTCGTAGTACCCGTTCCCTGAAAAGACTTGCAGGTTCGGATTGAAGACCATCGCGGCCGCCAGGTCCTGCGCGGTGTTGGTCGGCAGGTTGCCGTTGTGCTTCCAGTCCCACTGGCGAAAGACGTTGATCGTCGGCCGGTATTCGAGGCTCGTCTGATAGCCCAGTACTTGTCGTAGGTAGTAGTTGCCGCTGCCGACGAAAGCCGCGTCGATCCCGGAGTCGACCGCGTCGAAATCCGGACGATCCGAGATATGATCGAGATTATACGACGTGTATCGCGCGTCGTACCGGCCAAGCATCATGCCGGTATCGCGGAAGAGCTCCGTCTCGAACCTCCAGTACGGAACGCGTAGGTTCGATTGACGGATATAGCTCTCCGAAAGGCCGGTATACTGATGGAGCTTCGCGACGACGTCTCCATAGACGCTGGGCGAAAGCTTCGAACCCTGCGCCAGCGCGTTAAGATACTCGTGCGTCGCAAAGTCTTCGACTTGCGGTAAGAGCGCCGCGAGCGTCGTCTGCGGACCCGGCAAGGCGTGGTGATACCAAGCCGCCGCGGCTTGTGTCGGCAAATAGAGCACGT
>DASXGO010000243.1:0-7056 GCA_036489055.1 Candidatus Cybelea sp.
CAAACCATGCGAGCAGGAACAGCGTGACGCCGGCAATGACGTTCCGGCGCTCGTCCGAGCGCATCGACGCTCTGTTCGCGGCGCGAGCGAGGGCGGCGACAAACAGACCGGCCGCAAGGAGCGGGCCGCCGATTACCGGTACCCAGTTGATCCAAAGTATATGTATATACATCTTTTACTCGTAAGGAACATTCATGAAAGTGCGGACGCGAGGCCTCGTAGCTGCTCCTCAAGCTGCGCGGCATCGCCGCGCACCGATCGCATAAAGCGGCGCTGCGCCCGTTTCCAATGCGGCGTGATCTGCTCGAGCTTTCGTTTGCCGGCGCCGGTCAGCGAAAAGAGCCGCTCGCGTTTGTCGGTTCCCCGCCGTCCCGCGATCCAGCCGTTTTTAACGAGCGGCCGCAGCGTCCGGCTCAACGTAGTGCTATCGATGCATAGGAGCGAGCCCAAATCGCCTTGCGAGAGCGTCCCGGCAATTTGCACTGCCTGCAGCAACGAAAGCTGCGTCGCGCGTAGCCCCGAACCGCGCAGCTCCTCCTCGTATATTTGGGAGACCGCGCGCGCGGCCCGGCGAAGATTGGCGCAGGCGCAGGGTAGCTGAGGAAGATCCTTCGACGCCATGATATATGTATATACATATAATTTCACGACACGTCAAGTACGGGCATCTTGGAAGTCCCTCGGTTGCCGCACCGACGCGCGGCAACCGAGGATCGAGCGTTCGCCTAGGCGACCTAAGGATGGGCTTCGTAGATGAGGTTGAACGGCGTCTCGGCGGCTCGCCGGAAATCCGAGTATCCCGCGTTGCGCGCCACCTCACGCATTCGCGCCTCGCCGGCTTGGGCGCCGAGCGCGAAACCGACGTCTTGCGCCAACCCGGACGGTACGCACAGCATCGTTGAAGCTGCATAGAAGATCCGGCCGACCGGCGTAATGTTTCCCTCCAGCGAGTCGGTCGCGTATGGTTCAACGATCATCAATGTCCCGTTGCTCTTGAGGGCCTTGCGGATCGAAGCGAGCGCGCCGACCGGATCGCCCATGTCGTGCACGCAATCGAAGCAGCAGACGAGATCGAAGCCGGAATCGGGCATCGCCGACGCCGACGCGACTTCGAATCGCACGCGGTCGGCAACCTTCGCTCGGCGCGCTGCCTCGCGCGCCGCGGAAATTGAAGCCTCGTGGTAGTCGTAACCGATAAAGGTCGACATCGGATAGGCTTCGGCCATAAGAATCGTAGAGCTGCCATATCCGCAGCCCACGTCGGCAACGACCGCACCGGTCCGCAGTTTAGCCTCTACTCCCTGCAATGCGGGCAGCCAGTCGTGGACGAGATGTGCCGCATACCCGTTGCGAAAAATTCGATCGGTCAAGGCGTAAAGACGCGGGTCGTGCTCGTGCCAGCCGACACCCCGCCCCGTCTTAAAGGCTTCGGTGATTCTCGGCTCGTCGGCGAAAAGCGGCGCGGCCATAGCGAACAAGCCGCACATATTGACTTCGCTGCCATCGTCGGCAAGCAGCGGCTCGTGTTCGGCTGGAAGCTCGAACCGCCCGGTCGCGGCATCGTACGAAACGTATCCCGCCGCCGCCTGATTCGAGAGCCATTCACGAACGTACCGTTCGTGCGTCTGGGTTCGAGCGGCAAGCTCTTGCGACGTCTGCGGACCGCCCGCGGCAAGCGCCTTATAAAAACCTAGCTTATCGCCGGTTAGCACCGAGGCGGCGGTCATCGTCGCGCCGACGTCGCCCAAGAAACGCCCGATCGCCGCGTCGAGTTTCGCCGGATCGACCGGTAGAAGAGTGTCGGTCAAGGTATCGCCCTCCATCGAACAAAAGTCTTTTGAACTACCCTAGCAACGCGCGGCGGGTCGTGCATCGGGAGGTGTACGGAGGAACGACGGACCGATTTCGGAGCCCGTTGATCGGCAGAGCGCCGGAGCTCGAAGCGCTGCGGCTCTATTACGAGCGAGCCGGCAATGGCCGCGGTGCGCTGGTACTGCTCTGGGGCGAAGCCGGAGTTGGGAAAACGCGGCTGCTCGAAGAGTTCGCGCCGATTGCGCATGCTTCGGGAGCACAGATCGCGACGGCAGGGTGTTTCGAGTCGCTCTGCCCGCCATTCGCTCCAATCCGCGAAGTCTTCGCGGGACTTGGGCTCCGCGACCCCTTCGAGATTGCGTCTTCGGTAGCGCCCGTGCAAGCCACGGAGAGCGCGCGCTATCGGGCGTTCTCGCTAGCTGCGGAAGCGCTGAAGAACTCGTCGCCACGCATCCTCATCCTCGACGACTTACAGTGGGCCGACTTTGCGACGCTCGAGTTCCTCAGCTTCTTGCTCTCCCGCCTCGCGTCGTTGCCCGTGCTGGTGCTCGGAGCCGTCCGCTCGGAGCATCTCGAGCGCGATCATGCTCGGCAAGAGCAATTCGCGGGTCTGGAACGTCGAGGCGCTGCCACGCTCAATGTCACGCCGCTGCGAAAGCCGGAAATCCGCGCGCTCGTCAACGCGCTTTGGCCGAAGGAACGCGCGTTTGACGAACGCGCGATCGAGCGTGTTTGTGCGTTAGCTGAAGGTAAGCCCTACTTCGCCGAGGAGCTGGTCGACACGCTGACGGGGCGTGAAGAAGCGGCCGATGCCGCACCGTTGAGCATTCGGGCCGGCGTGCTCGCCCGATTCGAACGGCTGACGGTCGAAGCGCGACGCATCCTGCTCTATGCTTCCGTGATTGGGCGTAACTTTGACGTTTCGCTGCTCGAGGCGGTGAGCGGCTCGGCGAACTCCGACGTCTGCGACGCCCTCGCGGCTGCGCGCGCGCTTCAGCTCGTCGCCGAGGCGCGCGACCGCGTCGGAGCTTTTGCCTTCCGCCACGCGATTACGCGAGAAATTCTGTATCACGAGCTCCTGGCCGTGCAGGCGCGCGCCATCCATCGCGACGTCGCCAACCGTTTGACGCAGGAGCCGGGCGCCGACCCACTCGATCTCGCGTACCACTGGAACGCGGCTGGCGACCGGGAACGCGCGAGCGAAGCCTACGAGCGCGCCGGCGATGCCGCGTACTACCGCAGTGCGCACCGCGACGCATCGGTCGCCTATCGCGGCGCAGTCGCGACGCGAAACGAAACGGACCCCGGGTACCCGTTCCTTTGCGAGAAATTTTCGCGCGCGCTCTCGGCTAATGCGCAGATCGACGATGCGTGCGCGTTCGCCGAGCGAGCCGTCAACGGATATGAAGCCGCCGGTGAAAGCGAACGAGCGGCGTCGCTCGCGATCCGGCTCGCGCGCCGCACCTACGAAAACGGAAATCCGCAGGCGGCAGCGCAAATCGGCCTACGCGCGCTCCGCTTGAGCGGCGAGCGCGGTCCCGTCGCTTACGATTCGTACGTCACCCTCGCTCATTTCGAAGCGCTGCAAGGCAAGAACGATGCGGCCGCCGTGTATTTAGCATCGGCCGAAGAGGTTCCGGGCGAACACTCTGCCTTGGATCGCCGCAACGCGTACATGGTCCGTGCGATCGTGGCCGCAACTTCCGGCCGCCTAATCGAAGCGTTCGAACATTACGAGGCCGCCGCAGCGATCGCGCGAGAGGTGAACGACCCCGAGCAGCTTGCGTGGACGCTCAACAACTACGCGAGCCGCGCGATGGCCACCGGTTGGATGGATCGCGCTCGCGACGCGCATCGAGAAGCGGCCGCGTGCCTCTCCGGGGACGAGTTTGCAAAGGTGCGAGCCTCCACGCTGCAGGGCCTTGCTTTCGCAGAGCTGTTGGAAGGCGATCTCGCATCGGTCGATGCGCGTCAGCGGGAGAGCGAGCGGCTGCCTCCCGGGATCGCCATGACCCGCGACGCGCGCGTCGCCCTTACGATTCGTTTCGCCTATTACCGCGGCGACGACGCAACGGCCATGGCTCTGGTCACGCCGGAGATGCTCGAAGGAGCGTTCGATTCGGGCGAAGCGCAGCGAATCGGTCTGCTCGCGGGCTGCGCCGCAGCGTGTTACGACGCGGTCGGACGCCGCAACGAAGCACGCGCGTTGCGCTCCCGGGCCTTGGAGAGAATTCGCACGGTGGATTTCTCTTTTTGGCTGCTCGACCAGCTCGCCGCCGGCGAAACTCCGGGCGACCGCGGGCGGGCACGAGCGCTGCTCGCGGAAGCGGCAACCGATCCGGGAAACCGCGCCGCGCGCGCTTTTCTGTCACTCTTCGACGCGCGAATTGCTCAACGCGAGCGAAGCGCCGAAGCACGGGCGCTCGCAGTCAATGCGGCAAGTGTATTCGAAGTAATCGGTTGGCCATGGGAGCGCGCGCAAGCGTTAGAAATTGCGGGCCGTACCGCTGAAGCGCTCGAGCTCTATCGCCGCTACGGCTTTCTTCGGCACGCTCGCGCTGTGGAGCAACAGCGGCGGCGCGCTCGCCATCGGCCCGGAAGGCGCGAACTAACGGCGCGCGAGTTTGAAGTAGCCGCGCTCGCCGCCGAAGGAAAAACCAATCGCGCGATCGCCGCCGAGCTCTTCATCGGCGAACGAACCGTCGAAACGCACATCGCTGCGATCTTCGATCGCTTCGAGCTGACCTCGCGGCGCGAGCTTGCCGCGCTTCTCGAGGATATCCCGAAACATCCCTAACGGATGTCCGAATCGACGCCGCGGGGCACCAGGTAGTAGACCGCGATCGCAAGATACATCGCAAACGCGGCAAGAGGGAAAAAGAGCGCGACGACGGTCGCGCCGGCGTAAGTGAACCAGCCGACGCGATAGGCGGTTACCGTACTGCGAATCGTCTGCTCCGGCACCGACGGCGCGAAAGCGCGCACGGCGACGAGGCGGTTGAGCATCAGGTTATAGCAGGTCGCGGTCGTCGAGAGCGCGAGCCCATAGAGAAACGTCGACGACTTCAGCGCCGGGTTCGCGCCGAGCATGCTCGTCGCAAACGGAATAAATGCGGTAGCCGCGAGCAGCATCAAGTTCAAAAACACGGTCATCCGATCGATCCGGGCGACGAGCCGAAAGAGCGCGTGGTGGTTCTGCCACATGATGCCGATGACCGAAAAGCTCAACGCGTATGCGATTAGGCTTGGCCAGAGACGCAGAAGCGCCGGCGCGAGCAGTCGATCCGAAGTGTAATGCTGCTGCGGCAAGGCGAATCCGAGAACGAGCAGCGTTGCGGAGAAAGCAAAGACGCCGTCGGAAAAACCCTCGAAACGCGTCTTGTTCACAATCGCGCGATTATGGACGCCTCATTCATCTCCTTCGGCCGTATCTGTCAACAAATACACCGTAAAGCAGTAGCGCCATTAGGCGGCGCGAAGTGCGCCGCATGGTATCGCCGAGACGGCGCAACGTAATGGCGACCTACGCGCTGCTCCTGGGCACAAATGCGGCCGTTTGGCTGTTAGCGCTCTCCGTCTTCGCGCCACATCCGCTGCTTCTGGGAACCGCGCTACTTGCGTACGCCTTCGGCCTTCGCCATGCGATCGACGCCGATCACATCTGCGCGATCGACAACGTCACGCGAAAGCTCGTGCAGGACGGGAAGCGGCCCATCGGCGTCGGTCTCTTCTTCTCGTTGGGACACTCGACGATCGTCATCGTACTTACGGTCGCGATCGTCTTCGCAGCTGGAACGGTGAAGCAAGCGCTTCCGAGCCTGCAAGGCATCGGGGGTGTCGTCGGAACGTCGATCTCCGCCGCATTTCTCTTTCTGATCGCCGTCATGAACGCGCTTGCGCTACGCGACGTCGTGCACGCGCTTCGCTCGCGACGGCAAGGGGCGGCATGCTCCGAAACGTCGCTGCAAGCATCGCTCGATCGCCGCGGGTTACTCGGCCGATGCTTTGCACCGCTCTTGTCTCTCGTCTCGCGCAGCCGCCATATGTACGTCATCGGGCTGCTCTTCGGCCTGGGCTTCGACACGGCAACCGAAGTGGCGCTCTTGGGAATCGCCGCAATCGAAGCCGGTAAGGGAATGCCGGTGTGGGCAATCTTGATATTTCCAGCGTTGTTTGCCGCCGGCATGTCGCTGCTGGACACAACCGACGGAATTCTGATGACGCGCGTTTACGGATGGGCGTTCGTCCAGCCGGAGCGCAAGTTATACTACAACTTCGCGGTTACCTCGGCATCGGTCGTCGCCGCAGTGTTAATCGGCGGGATCGAACTGGCGGGATTGCTAGGCAGCGTGTAGTCTGGAGGCAAGACGCCGTCGGCGGCGAGCCACGCTTCGACGTGCTGCAGGTAGACGTTCCCGAACGAATCGGCGAGCGCGCGACGGTACGACTCGTAGCCTGCGCGGTTGCGCGCTGCGATCAACTCCGCCAAGGCGATGCGCTGCCTGCGCATGTACCCCGGCTGCAGGCGGAGGCCGCCGTGAATCGCTTCGAGCAACATCTCGCTGGCGGCTCGATCGGGCTCTGCGCAGAGCCGTTCCTCGAACCAGCGATCCAGATCGTGCGGCAAGCGCAGCGACCGCACGGGGCCGAACTTTCCGGAGCCCCTAGGGCGCGCCATGGCGCTCGTCGTCGTGTTCGTGTTCGTGGTCGTGATCCGAACCGTCGTGTGAATGCGCGTGCTCGTGGATCGTTCCATCGCGATGCTCGTGCGCGTGCGAATGTGCGTGGGTATGGCCCGGCTCGGCGTCGTCGTGCGTGTGGATGGTGCCGTCTTCGTGGCTATGCGGCAACTGTTCGCTCATCGTTAATTCTCCCGCGAGAGAACCATGATAGCACGAGGGAGTCGCGACGCGTCTGTCACAGTCTCCCGATATGAAGCAAGCGCTTTTAGGTTTTTGCGTTCTTTTGCTGGCAAGCTGCAGGGCGCCGCTGAGCTCCTCAGCCGTGCCTGCTCCGCTGCCCGAGCGTCCGCAAGGTCGGCAGGGTTCGGCCAGTGCGAAGTTCGCGCATATCTTCAGCTTCAATGGTTCGAACGGAAGGGAGCCCGCGGCAACCTTGATCGACGTCAACGGCACGCTGTACGGAACGACCTATGCAGGCGGTGCGAACGACGAGGGCACGGCCTTTGCGCTCACCGCGAGCGGTTCGCAGACGCTGCTGCACAGCTTCAAGGGCGGTAAGGAC
>DASXGO010000304.1:0-2468 GCA_036489055.1 Candidatus Cybelea sp.
GACGGAGTATCAGCAGCGGCTCATCGCACTCGAGCGCGCCTACACGGATTGGTCGTTCCAAGAGAGTCCAACGTCGGCAACCGATGCCGGTATCCACACCTACGACGACCGGCTCGCCGATTATTCACCGGCGACGCAAGCCGCCGAAATGAAAAAGTTGCGCGGGTTCCGCAGCGAGCTAAGCGCGTTGGAGCCGGCTGCGGGCACCGACGCCCACGCGTACGTAGACTATTTGCTCGTGCGCTCCAACCTCGAAAGCGACTGGTGGCAGCGGACGGTCCTGCGCGGAATCTCACGCAACCCAAGTATCTATGAAGGAGAGTGCAGCAACGGCATCTTCTCGATCGTAAAGCGGGAGTACGCAAGCGACGAAGTTCGCATTCACGCCGCGATCGCGCGGCTGCGCGCGTGTCCGCGCGTCCTCGACCAGGGGCGGGCGAATCTCACCGATACCGTACGCGAGTTCGCTCAGATCGCTTCTGAAGACATTCGCGACGGCGACTCACTCTACACCACGACGCTCGATGAAGTCGCGCGCGACACTTCGGCACAAACGCGCAGCGAGCTTTCGCAGGCGCAGACGGTCGCGCTGCGGGCCTTGCACGCCTACCGGGCGTGGCTGGACGCGCGAATGAATACGTTTCACGCCGGCGGATTCGCGGTCGGACGAAAGCAGTACGACTGGTTCCTTCGGCGCGTCTTGATGCTGCCGTACGATTCGAGTCAGGTTGCCGCGATCGGGCAACTGGAACTGGCGCGCGACCGCGCACTCGAGACCTGGGAGAACGCGCGAGATGCCGCCCTGCCCTCGCCGTCGCCGGCGCCCACGTTTTCGTCCAAGGCGGGGTTCTTGTCGTATTACGAGCAGAGTCTCGCGAAGATCGTCGCGTTCATCAACTCGCATGAGATCGTGACGATTCCCGCGTACATCGGACCTTTCCACATCGTCGAGGTTCCCAAAGCGCTGGCGGCAACGTATCCCGGCGGCTTCATGAATCCACCCGGAATGTTTTCGAAAGATCCTCAGGGCTTTTATTTCGTGCCCGATTTTAGTGCGAGCAATCAGAGCTTTTTCGTGCAGCAGGCACGCCAGTCGGTATTGCCGCTGCTCGGCCACGAAGGCATCCTCGGGCACTTCATGCAGTTCAGCATCGCGTATCACAATCCGGACTACGTGCGTCACGTTCAAGGCGACGGCGTCTTTGCCGAGGGTTGGGCCTTCTACGGCGAGGAGATGTTGATGCGTGAAGGCCTTTACGACGACGATCCGGGCGCCCGTAAGCAAGTGATCCATCTCATGCGCCACCGGGCGACGCGTATCGGCGTCGACGTCGCATTGGCGACCGGCGAGATGTCGCTTCCCCAAGCGATCGCGTACTTCGAAAAGAATGCCGGGATCGATTACGATACCGCGCGCGGTGAGGCGACGCGTTTTGCGATGGACCCCGGGCAGGCGATCGATTATCAAATCGGCAAAACGCAGATTGAAACGCTGCAAACGCTGGTCGCAAACCGCGACGGCGCGTCGTTCAATCAGCGCAGCTTCCACGATAGACTGCTTTCGTACGGGACGGTTCCGTATTCGACCATACGGTATGAGTGGCTCGGCGACGCGTCGTGGCTGCGGCCGGCAGAGGCGCCGCTAGCGCCTCAGAGGTTTTAAGGGATGCCGAAAATCACCGGCGGGCAACTCGGCAGCCGTAAGCTGCGCTCGCCTAAGGGTTCGCAAATACGGCCGACGCCGGGACGCGTCAAGGAGTCGCTCTTTTCAATTTTGATGCAGCGGACGGAAGGGGCGCGCGTGCTGGACCTTTTTGCGGGCACCGGCGCCATCGGATTCGAAGCGGCCTCGCGCGGGGCCGCGAGCGTCGTTTCGGTCGAGAGCCAGCGCGACGTCGCGCACGCGATCGAGGAAGCGGCGAAGAATCTCGGCATCGCCGACGTCGTGACGGTCTTTCCTGCGCCGGCCGAACGTGCGCTCTACAGGCTGGAGGGACCTTTCGATATCGTCTATCTCGACCCGCCGTACGCCGATCCGGTCCCGCTGCAGCTCTTTCGCTTGATGCGCGAGCGTGGATTGCTCGCGCCCGATGCGCTGGTCGTGTACGAGCACGCAGCCAAGCGAATCTTGCCCGAGATACCCGGGTATCGCTCGGAGCGCGAAGAAGTCTATGGCGATGTCGCGCTCGCTTTCTTGGCACCGGAAGCTTGACGAACGGTAAGCTCCTGCGGGTGACGCGCGCCGTTTATCCCGGATCCTTCGATCCGCCGACGAACGGGCACCTCGACGTCATCGAGCGAGCCGCGCGCTGTTTCGGAGAGCTGGTCGTCGCAATCGTCGTCAATCCGCAAAAGCGCGCGCCGATGTTTTCTCTCGAAGAACGTGAAGAAATGCTCAACGCGAGCGTCGCCGGGATCGACAACGTCCGCGTAGAGCACTTTCGCGGGTTGCTGGCCGACTACGTCCG
>DASXGO010000317.1:0-1571 GCA_036489055.1 Candidatus Cybelea sp.
TCGTCAACGGTTTCGAAGACGTCGACCTCTGTTTACGCGCGCACAAAGCAGGCCGCATCGTTCGCTACGCCGCCGAGGCACGCTTCGCGCATTACGAAGCCGCGTCGGCAGGACGGTTCGCGCGCGAAGCGGAGAACGAGCGGCGGTTTTACGAGCGCTGGAGGCAGCGCATGCTCCCGCTGCCGCGGACGCTTCGCGGCGAGGTCGGCGCCATCGCGGTCCGCCGCGGCAGCTCCGATCCGCTTCTCGCTGCGGCGCTTGACGATCTCGAAGCGGCGCTCGGCGCTTTCGGTCATCCGCTGGTGCGCGAGGCCGTGGCACCCTGGCGCCGTATCGACCGGCGCTTCCGTCGCGCTGCGACGTTGAGCTGGTTCGGGAATCGAGCGTCCGCACCGGGCGTTACGATCGAGTCGCGGGAACGATCGCTTGCATCAATTCGTACCTGCGGCGAAGGTACACTCGAGGTGCCGTACTTACCGTGCACCGCGGTCGAGCGCGTGCAGCGCCTCGGCGTGTCCCGCTCCGACGACCCAGGGTGCGCGCGCGTCGGCGTCGTCGGTGGCGATTTTCCGGGCGCCATAGCGCTAACGCCCGAAATGCTCCTAGGCGAACGGCACGCCGGAGATTTCGCCTGCGCGGTGCACCTCGGCCTTACCGACGGTGCGGCCTTCGGGAACGTGCTGCTGGCGATGGCCGGTCTTCCCGTGATTGCGCTCGCAACGGAGGAGTTGCGCGCGATCTTCGCGCCCGACGTTGCGATCGTTTGCGAACGCGAAGCGATTGGCGATGCCGCCGCGCGGCTAGTAAGGGATGTCGCGGCGCGGCGTCGCTACGGCGCGCTCGCTGCCGCCGACGCGCAGCGGCGATTCTCGCCGCGGCGGAGTGCTATTCGCGTCATCGATCTGCTCTGTGCGGCGCGATTTGGCTCGGAGCGTCCGGAGTAGGCGCTCCGTAGCCGCCGCCGCCCGGCGTTTGAACCGTCAGCACGTCGTTCGGCTCCAGCGCGAACATCGTCTTTGCCGGTAAGGTGCGCTCGATATCTCCGTGCTGCAACGAATGGCGTCCGCATTCGCCGGATTCGCCGCCGGCCGAACCCGGTGGTCTGCGCGTATGCCGGTCCGCGAGCAGCGTTGCGTGCGCGCGGCCTTCAACCAGCTCGATCGAACGAATGAGTCCGTTGCCGCCGCGACGGCGGCCGCGACCACCGGTTCCTTCGGCGATCTCGTATCGCGTAATCCGCAGCGGGTACTCGCGTTCGATTGCCTCGATCGGGGTGTTGAGCGTGTTGGTCATATGAACGTGAATCGCGTCGATTCCGTCGCACGTCGGCCGGGCCCCCATGCCGCAGCCGTTCGTTTCGTAGAATGCCCACGTGCGTCCGTCCGCCAGCTCACCTCCAAGCATGACGTTGCTCATCGTTCCGCCGCTGCACGCCGGCACGCGCTGCGGCGCGGCTTTGGCGAGCGCCTGCAGCACGACGTCGGCGTTACGCATGCTCGTTTCGACGTTGCCGCCCGAGACCGGGGCGGGGCGTCGCGGATTGAGCAGCGAGCCCTCAGGCGCGAAGACGT
>DASXGO010000348.1:0-5467 GCA_036489055.1 Candidatus Cybelea sp.
CTTCTTGATCGATCAACCCCACCAGCAATCGCTCCGCGCGCCGGCAAATCGTGCGCGCAAGGTGCAGCTGCGCCCCGGGCATCGAACCGCCGGGATGGATGAAATTCGACAGCGCAGGGAGCTCGGCTTGCGCGGCGTCCATCGCGCGTTCGAGTGCCTGCGCGTCGCCGGCCCGAACTGCCGGGGCGCCGTCGCGACGGTCCTTCGGTAGCGTCGCCAGCTCGCCGCCTAAGTCGAACAGCTTATCTTGCGTCCACGCAAGCCAGTCGTCGAGCGCCGCGGCGCGCGGTTGCTCCGCAAGGTAAGGCCGCAACGCGGTCCGCGCAACGCCGATCGCACTAGAAAGTTCGTCAAGGGTACCATAGGTTTCGATGCGCACGGCGTTCTTCTTGATACGCCTTCCGCCGACCAGTCCGGTCATACCCTTATCGCCGGTACGAGTGTAGATTCGCGTGAGCTTCGGCATCGCGTAGGTTTGCGCCGAGGCGGTCGAACTTCCCCGGCGGAGGCCGTTGCGCGGCGGCGCGCGAAACGGGGCCGGTCATGTCCGACGCGCTCACCGGGGCTGCCGTCAAGGAGATCCCTCCGAAGGCCGCCGATCTTTCCGCTTGGTACACCGCGGTGTGCCTCAAGGCCGAGCTCGTTTCGTATTCGCCGGTGCGGGGATGCGTGGTCTTGCGGCCCTACGGCTTTGGCTTGTGGGAGAATCTGCAACGGCATCTCGACGCGCGCTTCAAGGCGACGGGACACGAGAATGCCTATTTTCCGCTCTTCATTCCCGAGAGCTTATTGGTTCGGGAGGCCGAGCACGTGGAAGGTTTCGCGCCCGAGGTGGCGTGGGTCACCCAAGGCGGGAGCGAAAAACTCACCGAGCGTCTCGCCGTACGCCCGACGTCTGAGGCAATCATCGGCGTGATGTACGCGCAGTGGATCGAGTCGTATCGCGACCTGCCGATCCTGATCAATCAATGGGCGAACGTCGTGCGCTGGGAAAAAGCGACGCGACCTTTCTTACGCACGATGGAGTTCCTCTGGCAGGAAGGCCACACGGCACACGCCACGGCTGCCGAAGCGCGCGCAGAGACGCTAAAGATTCTCGAGCTCTATCGCGATTTCGCCGAAAACGTTGCCGCCATCCCAGTCTACGCTGGGCGTAAGAGCGCGGGCGAGCGTTTTCCCGGGGCCGTAGAAACGTTTGCGATCGAAGCATTGATGCCCGACGGCAAGGCGTTACAGTCCGGTACGTCGCACGATTTAGGTCAGAACTTTGCAAAAGCCTACGATATCAAGTTTGTCGACGCCGACCGCGCCATCAAGCACGCGTATACCACCTCCTGGGGCGTCTCTTGGCGCATGCTCGGGGGCTTGATCATGACGCACGGCGACGACCGAGGATTGCGCATCCCGCCCAAGATGGCGCCGATCGAGGCCGTGCTCGTTCCGATCGTCCGATCCAACGACGATCGCGCGATTGCTGCGTGCAAGCAGCTGGCCGGGCGTTTGAGCGACGCCGGTTTCCGGGTGCGCGCCGATCTGCGCGACGCGCAACCGGGTTGGAAGTACAGTGAGTGGGACATTCGCGGAGTGCCGGTTCGCATCGAGGTCGGCCCGCGCGACGTCGAAGCCGAGACCGCGGTGCTCGCCCGCCGCGACCGCGCCAAAGGCGACGCGGACCAGCGCCGAACCGTAGCGGTCGCGGAAATCCCCGCCGTTTTACGCGAGCTGCTCGAGGATATTCAGCGTTCGCTCTATCGCGAGGCCAAGGCATCCCTGGCGAAGCGAACGATTGCGACTACCGACCGGGACGAATTCTTGGAGCTCTGCCGCACGCGCGCCGGAATGATCGATATCGCGTGGTGCGAGCGTCCCGAATGTGAAGCGAGCGTCAAGGCCGCAACCGGCGCGACGACCCGCGTGCTCCACGATCTCGACGAATCCGCGGCCACCTGCACCGCCTGCGGCGAGCCGGCAAAAACGAGGGCCTATTTTGCCCAATCGTATTAGACTGCTCGCGATCGCGGCGCTCTTCGCGAGCGCCTGCAGCACCGCGTCGGCGTACGCGCCCACCGTTGCGCAGCTCGATGCCGAGGCGCGTGCGGTTGGTAACCGGCGCGACCTCGCCGAGCAGATTGGCAGCGCGATCTTCGCAACGCGCTGGCCGGCCGAAGTGACGCAGATCTCCGCGAATGCACTCGACGGGCACGTGATCGTCGGAATTCGCGTGCTGGGCGTCAAGTTCCACGAAACGATGACGCGCGAAGTTTTCGTCGACGAAGTCATATCGCTCGTTGGGAAGGCGTTTGCGACGGCTCCTGAGGCCGAAGAAGTCGATCTTTGGGCCAGCGTTCCGATCAGCGTCGCAAGGGGCGTCGTCGTCAGCGGCGACCTTGCGAAGCCGACGTCGCGCACGGTCTTCAGTTTGAGCGTCCGTCGCGGCGAAAGCGCGGACGCAATTCGCGCTCGCATCGAGAATGCCGGCAGCGGTGCGTTTTGGGATCCGGCCTGGACGCGCACCGCCTTTACGGACCATGTATAAAAAAACGACCCTGCCCAACGGTCTGCGCGTGCTCACCGAGACGATGCCGTCCGTGCGTTCTGCAACGGTGGGGATTTGGGCCGACGTTGGGTCGGCCGTGGAGAGCCGCGAACAACGCGGCATCTCGCATCTGGTCGAGCACATGCTCTTCAAAGGCACCCAGCGCCGCACCGCGCGGCAGATCGCGGAAACGATGGATGCCGTCGGCGGAAACCTCAACGCCTTCACGGACAAAGAGACGACCTGCTACTACGCGAAAGTCATCGACCGGCACGTCCCATTGGCGCTCGACGTGCTCGCCGACATGTTTTTGCACTCGCTCTTCGACGCTCAAGAGCTTGCCAAAGAGCAGAAAGTGATCCTCGAAGAGATCAAAATGTACGATGATTCTCCCGACGATCTCATCCACGACGTGTTCCTGCAAACGATGTGGCGCGGGTCGAATTTGGGTGAGCCGACGATCGGATTTGCCGATACCGTGGTACGCCTTACGCCCGACGATCTGCGTCGGCACATGCGCGCGCATTACTCGCCGAACTGCTGCGTCGTCGCGGCTGCCGGAAACCTCGAACACGAGCGCTTCGTGGAGCTGGTCTGCGAACGGTTCGCCGGATACGACGGCGATTGCGCCCTGCCGCAACCGGAATCACCGACCATCACGCCGGCGACGCACGTCCGGCACAAAGAGAGCGAACAGGCGTACATCGTGCTGGGCACGCGCGGTGTCGACGTTCGCGACGAGCGCCGCTATGCCGCATCGCTCCTCGACACCGTCCTCGGAGGCGGCATGTCCAGCCGCCTCTTTCAAGAGATTCGCGAGCAGCGCGGGTTGGTTTACAGCGTCTACTCATTTCAGGCGGCCTACCGCGCAGCCGGGCTGTTCGGCGTCTATGCCGGAACGTCGCCCGAAAACGTCCAGTCGTGCATCGACGTCATCGTCGAGCAATTCGCGCGTGCTCGCGGGGAGGCCATCGGCCCCGACGAGCTCGGCCTCGCCAAAGAACACGTTAAAGGCAGTCTGACGCTTTCGCTGGAGTCGACGTCCAGCCGGATGATTCGACTCGGACGCAACGAGTTTGCGTTGGGGCGTAACGTGACGCCCGAAGAGATCGAAGCGCGGATCGACGGAGTATCGGCCGGGCAAATACGCGAGCTTGCGGAGGAGTTGCTCGCGCAAGAGAGTTTGGGCCTCTGCATCATCGGGCCGGTGGACGAGTCGCAGATCAATTGGGCGCCTCACGCCGCATAGCGTGATCGCCGCCGTCGCGCCGAACCTCTGGTCGGGCAAGCTGCTCGGCGCGATGGCGATTACGTTCATCGTGCAAGGCGTCACGATCGGCGCCTATGCGGCGCGGTTGGCCGGCGTGCAGACGAAGCGCATTGCAACGTCGATTTCGTTATTCAATCTGTTTGTAACGGCGGGGCGGCTGGCGAACTTGTTCGTAATATTCTTTCTCGGGCCGCTCTCGGATCAGGCGGGCAACGCCGTGGCCAGGCTGCAAGGCGACCCCGCGGCTACCGCTGCGTGGCAGCACACCTTTGAGATTCAACTGCGGCTGATCGTGCTCGCGGGCACGCTGGGGATGATCGTCTTCGCGATGTTTCTGCCGATGTTCACCTACCTATTCCGGCGTGGCGTCCATTCGTTCGAAGCGCGCGGCTCGGTTCCGCACTCGCTGACGCGTTTGCTCTCCCCGGCGGTGATTCGGGACGTGCTTCGCGCGCAGCGGCTGCCGTCGCTCGCCGAAGTGCGCGGCTTCGACTGGCGCGCCGTACCGAAGCGGCTGCTGATTTTTAACACCGTCGTGATGTGCGTCTACGCGATCGGCGTTCAATCGTCGTACCTCGCCTCGGTGCTTGACGTGGCGGTAGCTCGGACCTCGATCGGCCTCTCCGGCGTGGTCAACGGCATCGGAACGATCGCGTTTACGCTTTTCGTCGACCCGACGTCGGCCATTATTACGGATCAAGCGATCCATGGCAAGCGCACCGTCGAGGAGGTTCGTTCGATGGTGTTCTACTTATCGCTGACGGCCATCGTTGGGTCGCTGCTCTCGCAGGCGATTCTCTACCCGGCCGCAGTGATTATCGAGGTGGTTGCACGATTTGCCGCGCACGTTCATCTGTAGACTGATCGCCGGATGCTGCGCTGCCGCGATCTTGAGCGGTTGCGCGGGATCCATCGAGCGCTGGATCGTCAATACGCGCGTGCACCAGGGTGATGTCGCCCTGGCGCGCGGCAATGCTCGCGATGCCGCGTTGTCCTACCGGCTGGCGCTTCGCGTCGATCCGGCGGACGCGCAGGCGCGAGCGGGCTACGTCGAGTCCGCCGCCCTGCTCGCGCAGATCGAGTATGCGAAGGGCAGCTTCGACGATGCGGTTGCAACCGTAAACCAGGGGCTCGCGATCGATCCCCAAAGCGTTCGGCTGGCCGCTCTGAAGGCCACGATCGAACAGGCTAAACTGCAGCGTGAGATCGTGCTCTCGAACTACCCTACCTATCGCGCTGCCGGGCTCGAGCTTCAGCGTGCCTATCAGCAGCTCAATGCCACCAACGCGCTGCTGCTGCGAAATTTAAAACGCTTTGCGTACACGTTCGATACCAACCAGCTCACCGCCGCGATCAAGCGCAGTTACGAGCTTCAGCTGGAGCTCGCCCGAAACACAAACCGGCTGGTTCTCTATCGGCAGCTGATCACATCGGGCGTGCCCGAGAACCCGGCGCGTTCGGCCGCGAGCTTCGGTGCCGGCTCGCTCTTGCCTTTGCCATGATCGCGTGGCTGGAGTCGCTGCCCACGTTCGTGGTGGGAATCGTCATCGTGGGTGGATTCCTCCTGACGACGTTGCTGTTCGGACATCTCGTCAGGCGCTTTACGCCAGAGGAGATCCGCGCGGCGCATACGGACCGCGCCGGGTTCATCCTGGCAGTGA
>DASXGO010000351.1:0-1580 GCA_036489055.1 Candidatus Cybelea sp.
CGGTCACGTACACCGACCCGGTTATGCTCGGGCGAATCGCGGGCGTACGTCTCGCGGCGCCGCCTCCAGCGCTGGCCGGCAACTTTCTCGTCGCCGGGAAACCCGATGCCCTGATCGCCTGGCTCAATCAGGCCGCGGCCCGCGAACGACCCAGTGCCTTCGTCATCTCCACCGATATGCTTGCATACGGCGGGCTGACCGCATCGCGCGTTCCGGGACCGTCCTATGCCGACGTGTACTCGCGCTTCCGCGAGTTCTTGCATCTGCGTCAAGAGCATCCCGCTGCCTGGATCGGCGCGTTTGGAACGATCATGCGCCTCGCGCCGACGGGTATTCCCGCGGGCACTCCGTTTTTCGCTCCGTATCCAGTGTGGTCGTATTTGCAGGACTATGCCAATCTTCACGATCCGCCGCTGCCGAGCGAAGAGGCCAGAGCCGAGCATCTACGTCAGTTCATTGGGCAAGATACGCTCAACGCGTACCTGGCGACGCGCGCGCGCAATCTCGCCGTCGACCGGCTGATGCTAAAATTGACGGCGAGCGGCGCGATCGACCGGCTCGTGCTCGGGCAAGACGATGCGGGACCGGTCGGCCTGCACGTGCGCGACGTAACCCTCCTGAAGGCGGAACTCGCCGCGCAGAATCTCGAGGGGCGCGCGTCGATCGAGCCCGGCGCCGACGAACTCGGCATGGCGTTGGTCGCACATGCGCTCGCGCGGATCGCGAAATGGACGCCGCGCGTCGCCGTCCGCTACTCGACCCCGGCTGGACCCGCGTACCAAGACAAGATCGAGTACGCTCCGATCTCGACGGCGATCGATGCTTTGATCGGGGTTAGCGGCGGCGTTCGCGACGATACGAACCCTGATATCGTCCTTTTCGTACGCGTGCCGGGGACAACCGCCGCGCAAGACGACGCGTTGACGGCCCAAATGAAAGCCGAGGCGCAGACGCGTTCGGTCGCGCTTGCCGACCTTTCGTATCTGACGTCATACGACGATCAAGCGAGCTTTGCGCGGCGCCTGCTGGCGTCCGGGCTGGCCTCGCAGCTCGACGCGTACTCATCGTGGAACACAAATGCCAACACGGTTGGTACGGCACTCGCCGAGGCGATCGCCGCCGGGGCGGGCCGGCGCCTTCATACGTACGATGCGCTTGCGCACCGTACGTTCACGCTGACGCGCTTCGTCGACGATTATGCCTACCACACCGAGGTTCGGCCGCGCTTGAACGCGGAGCTGGCCGCGCAGGGCATCACCGATCACACGCTGCTCGTGCCGGGCGTGACCGATCCGATCGCGCAGCTCGATCGTACGCTGTTATGGAACGACGCCGCGCAGATTCTCGCGCAGCTCGATCCTGGTTATCACATCGCGGCCATCTCGATCGGCCTGCCGTGGGATCGTACGTTCGAAACCTCACTCGAGATCGCAATCGCCCCGAATCTTTAGCCTCGCCGCCTGCGCGTCGAGCGGCAAAGGCAACGCGCCTTCTTCTAGACACACGCGGTTGCCGGCCCAGATGGGATCGTCATTCGGAGGCGTCACCGCAAAGCGCATCTTGGCGAGTTCGGCGGCAAA
>DASXGO010000365.1:0-3919 GCA_036489055.1 Candidatus Cybelea sp.
GCCGCAACCGTGGTACTCCGTCACGGTCGACGGCGAACGCTCGCCGCCCTACAGCCGCAGTCCGTACTAGAGGGCTTTGATGCCGTTGGGCGTTCCCCACCCGGCCGGACCGGAGTAGGTCTTGTAGTTGCTTCCTTTTGGCGCACCAGCCTCGCAGAGGTAGTTGCCGCATGAGCCGTCACTGCCGCTCTTGATCACGTGGAGCAGCTTGTGGTGTTTCTTCTTCGACAGTTGCCATATAGCTTGGCCACCATTAATGTTGGTGGAGTTGCCTGCGAGTCCGACGATGCCGGCGACGAGCGGTGAAGCGGCGCTCGTGCCGCACACGTCGAACCAACCGTTGTAGAGTGCGTTGTACTCGGCGACACCGGGCGAGCAGCCGGCCTCCGCCGATATGTCGGAGATCGTGCGCCCCGTAGAACAGAGCGGATCGTGTTGCCACGACGGCTTGGCGGTGCTGCCGCACCCGGCGCCCGCGCCGTCCCAGACCGTCTCGCTGTAGGTTGAGCCGCTCTTCGCGAGCTGCGTCCCGCCGACCGCGAGGACGTTATCCAGCGCCGCCGGCCACTCTATCTCGGGATATCCCGAGTCTCCGGAAGAAGCGAGATAGGCGATGTTGGGAGTGCTGAAGTAGTTCGGGAAGTTCGGGTCGCCGCAATTCGGCCCGTAGACCCCGGTGTGGCACCCCCAGCTGTTGCTGATAATCGTTGCACCAAGATTCACCGCGGTGACCTCCGCGTTCTCTAAGCCGCAGATGTCGGATCCGCAGTTGCCGCCCTCGATCATGTAGATCGTGCATTGCGGGCACGCGGCAGCAACCATTTCACTGTCGAGATCCGTCTCCACGCACCAACCGAAGTCTTGGCAGCTCGGCGGATAGTTGGACTGTTGACCTGCCTCGTTGAACTTCTCAAACGGTGCCGTACCGAGGCCGTATTCGCTGCGGTATGCAGCGAGATCGGATGCGGCGGAGGACAAGTCGCCTAGCTCGATGATGGCGACGATCGTTCCGGATCCCCGGCCGAGGTATGGCGTCAAGTTGTAACGCGTCTGAAGATCGGCCGGCGTGAAACCGCAAGTGCTCGAAGGACTACACGGTGGCCCTGCGTGATTCACGATCAGGACGTGGCAGCTAATGCCGCCGGCGAGCTCCTTGCAAGCCCGCCGGGCTTGGTGCTTGGCTTCCCACGTCGGGAGGAAATGCGAGGGTGCCGTTACCCCCGCCGAAGCGCCGGTCGCCACCGGCATACTAGAAGAGTTGCCGGAGTTACACGCGGCAACTGCAAGCGCCGCGACGAGCGGCGTCGTTAGTTTCAATAGACCTTTCACAAGAGCTCCTTTTTTCGCGTGAAGGCTACGGGGAATGGGCAATAGTTAGGAGCCGGCGGACTAGTTGCCTTTCCGCGCCGGAGCGTGCGAAGCGGCCAGCCGAAAGACGGCCAGGAATACGCTCCGGAGAGTCGCAATCGTAGGATGAGCACCGCGCCTTTTGGCGCGAGGACCCACCGTTATATTCATGACGACAAAAGCTGCGGATATACAGCGGCTTCGTACGGAAGCCGAATACATGCGTTTCTTGGTAGCTGCGGGCGAGCTGCTGAGCTCGTCGTTGAATTATCGAACGACACTGGGCAACGTATGCAAAGCAGCAGTCGAGAACATTGCCGACATTTGCGTTCTCGACCTCGGTAAGGTCGGCGACGTCACCGCGTGCGGCGCGGCCCATCGCAATCCAAGACTGACGCCGCATCTCGATGCCATGACGTCGCACCTTCATTCGGATCCGGGACGGCCGGCACATCCCGTTTGTCGCGTTCTCGAAACCGGCAGAACGTTCTTCGCGTCCGTCATCGACGACGTGTGGATCGAGGAACACGCGGCAAATCGCCGGCACGCCGAGTTTATGCGCGCGATGGAATATCGCTCGATGCTCGCCGTGCCGGTGCGCTCGCAAGTTTGGGGCCTCACCGGCACGCTGACGCTCGCGCGCACGAGCCTCTCCGGGGAAAAGTACGATGAAAGCGCCATTCCGTTTGCGGTAGATCTGGGACGACGATGCGGAATTGCGATCGGCAAAGCGCGCCTGCACTCACAAGCGATTGACGTCGCCGAGCGATTTCAGCGCGCCGCGCTTCCGGCTTCGCTGCCGGAAGATCCGGGCTTCCAGCTGCACCGCTTCTACGAAGCGGCTGACGCCGCGTTGCTCGTCGGCGGCGATTGGTACGACGCCTTCGTGCTCAAAGACGGCCGGATCGGTCTTTCCATCGGCGATGTTGCGGGGCACGGGCTCGAGGCGGCGGCGCTGATGTCGTCTTTGCGCGACGCGATTCGCATGGCGCTGGTCCTGGAGCCGGATCTTAGCAAAGTTCTGGAAAGCGTTGATTTTTTATTCCGCAGTGAGGCGGCGGGACAGTTCTGCACCGCGACGGTCGGGGTTTTGGATCCCGTATCGCGGACGATTCGGGTCGCTTCGGCCGGACATCCCAGTCCGCTGCTGTGGCAGAACGGTGAGGTTCGGGAGTTAGCGCCGCGAGGCGTGCCGCCGCTCGGATATGTGAACCTCGCACCGGAACCGGTTCCAATCGAGACGCACCAATTGGAGTCGGGATCGCTGATCGTCTTTTATACAGACGGACTCATCGAATGGCAACGAAAGCCGGCGAAAGGGGTCGATGCGCTGCGTCGAGCGCTGCGCGATCCGGCCGTACGCGAAGCTGCCGATCCCGCGCTTGCGATTCGCAACACCTGTATCAAGGGCACGCACGCCGACGACGTTGCGATTCTTACCGTGCGCGTGGCCTAAGGCGTACCGCGCAGCTTCTCGTCGAGCGAGCGAATGCCCGAGGGAGAGCCTGCCGCAACGATCTCGTCGCCGGAGCGAAGCGGCAGAGCGGGATCGGGGCGAAAGAGCATCGATCCGCCGCGCTTGAGGGCGAGGACGATCACCTCGCCCGCGTCGGGCGCGAGCGCCTCGAGCGGTCTTCCAATCCACCGCGACGTTTCAGGTACGGCGAAGTCTTCCAAAATCAGTTGACTGTTCTGCCCGAAGAGAACCGTATCGACGAACTCGACGGCCGTTGGGCGCATCGCTAGTCCTGCCATGCGCCGTCCGCCGATCTGATACGGCGAGATGATCCGCGTGGCGCCGGCGAGCCGGAGTTTCGATGCCGCGTCATCGCGGTTCGCGCGCGCGACGATGAAGAGGCTCGGATTGAGCACGCGCGCGGAAAGCGTTACGTAGATATTGATTTCGTCGCTGTCGACGGCAGCCACCAGGCCGCGCGCGCGTTCGACCCCCGCCGCCCGAAGCGTCGCCGTGTCGGCCGCGTCGCCCGTGATCGTCTTAAAGCCGGCTGCGGCGGCGCGCTCGAGCGATTCGGGTTTGATATCGATGATGACGAAATCGATCTGCTCGTCGGTGAAGGCGCGCGCGATCTCGCCGCCGACCCGGCCGAAGCCGCAGAGAATGTAATGATCGATCATGCCTTCAACCCGTCGCCGCATTCGCCGCCGGACAACGAGGCTCCCCAGCGTCCCTTCGAGGGTGTAACTGAAGAGGCGCAATAGCGTATACGTGAGAACGCCGAAGCCGATCGCCACGACGCCGACGGTCCACCATTTACCGGCAACGTCCATCGGGCGCGGCTCGCCGCCGCCGATCGTGGTGATCGTGGTAATGGTTACGTAAAAGGCATCGAACCACGACCAGTGCTCGAGCTCGGCGTACCCCGCCGTGCTCGCGAGAATCACGGCCGCGAGGAGCGCCATCGCGAGGCTCAAGCTATGCGAAAGCGGCGTCGATTCGCGCAAAAATGCCACGTTCGCGCAGGAAACAAGAGCGCCCTGTGCGCACGCATTCTTCCGTGACTGCAGCAATCTATTTGGGCTGGATCATTGCCATCGTGCTCGTCGTAATCGG
>DASXGO010000382.1:0-2931 GCA_036489055.1 Candidatus Cybelea sp.
CTGCAGCCTGTCAGCGGAATTCTTCCGATGGTGTTGGGCGCGCGCAACGCCGGCTTTACCAAGCTCATCGTACCGGCGCACAATGCCGATGAAGCGGCGCTCGTCGCGGAGATCGAGCTCTACGCCGTTGATTCGCTGCAGCAGGTCGTTGCAGTCGTCGGCGGACACGGTGCGAAATGGCGCCGCCGGACCGCGGCTCCCATTCTCAACCCCGCCGACGCGTTCGCGCATGGCGATCTCGCCGACGTACGCGGGCAAATCGCAGCGAAACGCGCGCTCGAGATCGCCGCCGCGGGCGGCCACAATCTCTTGCTGGTCGGCCCTCCGGGGTGCGGAAAGACGATGCTCGCGCGCCGGCTGCCGTCGATCCTGCCGCCGATGTCGCTGAACGAAGCGCTCGAAGTGACCAAAATTTATAGCGTCGCGGGGTTGCTGGTCGATCGTGCCGGCATCGTGCGCGTGCGCCCATTTCGCTTTCCGCATCATACGATCAGCCAGACTGCGCTCGTCGGCGGCGGCGCGCTCGTCAAACCCGGCGAGATCTCGCTCGCACATCACGGCGTGCTCTTTCTCGACGAGCTGCCCGAGTTCGCGCGCAGCGCGATTGAAGTGATGCGTCAGCCGCTGGAAGAAGGCACGGTGACCATTGCGCGCGCCTCCGGGACGTTCACCTACCCGGCGCGCTTTCAACTCATCGCGTCGATGAATCCGTGTCCGTGCGGATATCGCGGCGCGCGCAGCGCGGAGTGCCGCTGTGACGATGCGATGGTAGCAAAGTATGTCGGCAAGCTCTCCGGACCATTACTGGACCGGATCGATCTGCAAATCGAGATCGGGCGCGTGCCGTTCGACGACATGGTTCGCTACGACGGTGCGGAACGGTCCGCGCAAATTCGCTCGCGCGTCGTCGCCACCCGCGAACGCCAGCGCAGCCGATTCGCGGGCACCGGCCTCGCCTGCAACGCCGAGATCCCGGGCAGCGCGATGCGGCGCTACTGCGCGCTGGACGAACACGCGATGCGGTTGCTCGCGCGGGCCAGCGCAAAGCGCCAGTTTTCGGCCCGCGCGCTCGACCGCATCGCGCGAGTCGCGCGTACGATCGCCGACCTCGGCGCGCACGACGCGATCGCCGCCGAGCACGTCGCCGAAGCGATCCAGTATCGCAGCCTGGAAAGGCTGGGCGCGGCGGCATAACGTAACAAGCCGCGTGCTGATTGCTGCGGCGCTTTTTGCCGTGCTCACCTCGCTGGTCGACACGTTCGTGGGAACGTCCGGCACGCCGGTCGGCGGACCGATCGACACCTTTCCCGGCGCGGATCTGCCGTTCGGGATGGTGCAGTGGAGTCCCGACACGCCGTCACAAAATGCCGGCGGGGGCTACGAGTATTCCGATCGGGAGATCACGGGCTTCAGTCTGACGCACCTCAGCGGCCCCGGCTGCAGCGTTTTCGGCGATTTCGCGATCCTGCCGGCCGTCGGCCCGATCCCAAACGATCCGTCGTCGCTGCGTCAACCCTTTTCGCATACGAACGAAATCAGCGCGCCGGGATGGTACGCCGTTTCGCTCGGCACGCCGGCGATTCGAACCGAGCTCAGCGTCACCCAGCGCACCGGCATTGGCCGGTTTACGTTCCCGGGCACGACGCAAGCGAACCTCTTCTTCAATGGCGCATCGAATCAAGCCGGCGTCACGAACGCGCACGTCGAGATCGAGGGCAATGAGGGGCTCTCCGGGTCGGCATCGAGCGGGTTCTTCTGCGGCATGCCCGACCGGTACAGCGTCTACTTTGCCGCGCGTTTCAATCGGCCGTTTCGTCAATCGGGCAGTTACGCAGGGGGGCGCGGCGCGTGGGTTTCGTTCGATACCACGCACCGCAACGACGTCGTCGCCAAAATCGGACTTTCGTTCGTCAGCGTTGCCGGCGCGCGCGCGAATCTCGCCGCCGAAGGCAAGAGCTGGGACGTTATCGAGGTGCGCAATCGCGCCACCGAACGCTGGAGCGCGATGTTGCGGCGCATCACCGTAACGGGCGGCTCGCAGGCGGAGCGCCGCACGTTCTACACGGCGCTCTATCACGTCTTGCTCCATCCTAATCTCATCAGCGACGCAACCGGAAACTACGCCGGCTTCGACGGGCGCGTCCATCGCGCGCGGGCCGGCCATGCAGAGTATGCAAATTTTTCGGACTGGGACATCTATCGGACCGAGGTTCCGCTGCTCGCGCTGCTCGTGCCGCAAGAGACAAGCGACATGATGCAATCGCTCGTCGATGCGGCTCGACAAGAGGATGGATGGCTGCCCCGCTGGGCGCTGGTGAACGGTCCGACGAGCGTCATGGGCGGAGATTCCGTCGATGCGGTAATTGCCGGAGCATACGCCTTCGGAGCCCGCGATTTCGATGCCCGGAGTGCGCTCGCAGCGATGGTCAAAGGCGCGTCGACGACGGCCGGTCCGCCGGGCCAGGGGTGGTACGTCCCGCGTTGGGAACTTGAAGACCGTTATTTAAGCGACGGTTTCGTGGTAAACACGCATACGACGTCGGTTTCGCCAGGCCCCAACGGGGCATCAGAGACGCTCGAGTATGCCTTTGACGACTTCGGCATCGCCCGCCTCGCCGACGCGCTGCACGATCGCCGGATCTACGCCGAGTTCATGCGACGCTCGGCAAACTGGATGAGGCTCTTCGACGGCGCGTCGCGCTCGATCGAGCCGCGCGACGGCACTTTGACGTACTCATTCACGCCCACGTCAACCACGGAGAATGGGCAAAGCGGCTTTCAAGAAGGGAACGCCGCGCAGTATACCTGGATGGTTCCACACGATTTGCGCGATCTCATCACCGCGATGGGTGGCCCCCGTGCCGCCGGCGCGAAGCTCGACGAGTTCTTCACGCAGATCAACGCCGGTCAGGACAAGCCGTACGCGTGGCT
>DASXGO010000414.1:0-2472 GCA_036489055.1 Candidatus Cybelea sp.
GCGGACTGAGCAGTAGATCCATCTGATGCTCGAAACCGAAGATTGCGTGCCAGACGAAGTCCAGTGCGCCGCCGAGCAAAAGCGCCGCGACGCCGAAAATACTCTGGACGTACCCATCCGGTATCGCGCGCCAAATCGAGCCCCCGCGCCGGTAGTTGCGCGCGACGGCGACGCCCATGACGGCGGCCGCGAAAACCGCTCCGCTGTACATCGTCACGTGCCAAGGGTTTAGGAACGATTCGACGGCTAGGAAGAGATGCTGGTGAGCGTCAATGAATAGGCCCGTCATGATCCAGAGACCGGCTGCGGTCACGAGCCAATCCAGCGTAGAGGGTACGCTGGAGCGCTCGAGCGATAGGTCGATTTTGGGGAGGGACGGTTCAACTTCCGCCCGGGGTGTAAGCAACTCCGCCAGGTTCATCTGTCGCCAGTCATCCTGTTATGCGCCCCGAAACCCAACTCGCACCATCCTCTTTACGCTGCGAGCCGGGGCGTTCGCGGCGTTGGTCTTCGGCTGTTCGCCAAAGCCGTTGTCGGTTCCGCTGAACCTGATCGTTTCGGAAAAACAACCAATTGTTTGGCCGTCTCCGCCGGTCGCCGCGCCGAATGCGCCGCCCCGCATCGTGCGCATCTGGCTCTCGACGCTGAAGATCGAACCCGGCTCGTGGTTCGACGGGCAGATTCTCGTGAGCACGAACGTCGCCTCAGTCGAGGTCCGGACGGCCGCTTTTTCAATTAACAGCACGCACGTTGCACCGGGCGTTTATCGGTTCCATACGCATGTGCTCGAGCTGCCGCCGCTTTCGCGGCGTCATTCCTACGAACTCTACATCGTCGCGCGGAATACGCCGGGAGCAGCGCTCGTCGAAGAAGCGCCATTATTGGTAGAATGAGCGCTCTGCTCGCGGTGCTCCTCGCGTTGCCGCCGGTGGTGATGTATCACCGCGTAGATGCCTGGTCACCAAGCGATTCCATATCGCACCGGTTAACGATTTCTCCTGACCGGTTTGCGGGCGAGCTCCGCGACATCCACCGCATCGGGCTGCGCACCGTGGGAATCGCAGAGCTGGCGAGCGATGCGCAGCGCGGCGCCTTCCCGCAGCGGGCGGTGCTGCTGACCTTCGACGATGGCTACAGCGACCAGTTCCGCTACGCGTTCCCGATCTTGCAACGCTTCGGCGACCGCGCGATTTTTTTCATCAATCCGGGAACCATCGGGACGCCGCGGCATCTTACCTGGCCCGAAGTCGAGACGATGGCCAAGGCCGGCATGTCGATCGAATGCCACGGCGTCCACCACGTCGATTTGGGCGAGTCGAGTGCCGCCGAGCAAACGTATGAAATCGATCGCTGCGTGCAGGCGCTCCGCGCTCATCTGCATGAATCGGTGCTCGCGTTCGCGTATCCAAGCGGCAATTTCGACACGCAGACGATCGATCTAGAACGTCATGCCGGCGTGCTTTTCGGCTTTACGACCGATTCGCGATTTCAAACCGACATGTTCTCGCCGTACCAAATTGTGCGCATCCGCGCCGTCAGCGGAATGAACGACGCCGACTTCGCAGCGCTCCTCGAACAGACGGGCGGGTACGTCATCCTACCGCCCTAGGTGGCTCCGCGACACACCGAGCGGAGTCGAACGTTAACCCGCCAATCGCGGGGATTGGAGGTACTTCTCAATGCCGAAGTTTCTAGTACGAGCTTCGTACACGGTCGAGGGAACGCGAGGGCTACTCAAAAGCGGCGGCTCGGCACGCCGCCGTGCGGTCGAAGAGCTGTTAACGCAACTCGGCGGAACGTTGGAATCGTTCTACTTCACGTTCGGCGATTCGGATGCGGTGCTGATCATCGACGTGCCGTCGTACGAAACAGCGCTGGCGATCGCCATGACGGTGAGAGCTTCGGGTATGGTGAGCAGCAGCATGACTGCTTTGCTGCCAATCGAGGAAGTCGATCGGGCGGCAAAGCTGCCGGTTCAGTTCAAGCCCCCCGGGGCTTAAGCCGTAAGACGAACTCCGGCCCGAGATGCCGCGGCGCTCGAACAGTTTCCCCCAGACACTGCCACCTCGCCACGCACGGCATCTCAGACCGCTTCCTTATGGTAGGTCGCATGGATGAAGAAATCTTGAAGCCGCTGGACCGGGTTTCCGGCTGCTTGCAGTAAGGATTGGAGGGCCTAGAGAAAACCCTTTCCTGAACGATTTAAGCCCTCGCGGGAGCGTATCGCGGCAGGCCCAAAGCGACCCGGCCTGCGAGGTGAGAGGGTACTTATGAGATTAGCACTTGTGGCTCTGGTCGCGTGCTTTACGTGTATCCCGATTGCGACGGCCGCGAAGGGCACTATCACGATCGTGCACAGCGGCGGCAATACGGACGTTTATAAGGACGTCGAGATCAAGGTCATTCATGGCGCGCTCTACATGACGTCTGCCGACGCAAAAGGGACGATCGTGATTCATCGCGCGGCATGTT
>DASXGO010000416.1:0-3017 GCA_036489055.1 Candidatus Cybelea sp.
GCGGATCTGACGGACGTCGGATTCGTCGATCAATCCGATCTGGCGAACCTGCCGGTCTTTCTGACGGCAAACCGTCAGCTGGCGACGTATAAGTCGCAACTCGACGGTCAGTACAACGCGCAAGTCAGGCGCGTTCGATCCGACGCGCAGCGTCAGCAGCTGACGCTGCAGTTCCAGCAACAGCTCAACGACAAGCAACGCGAGATCGTCGGGCCGCTCTTCCAACGGGCGCAGCTTGCGATTGCCGCCGTCAGCACATCCCGGAATCTGTCCATCGTGGTCGACAAACGCATCGTCATTTTCGGCGGTCAGGACATTACAAAGGACGTAGAAGCCGTCTTTTCCAGCCAACAGGCGATTCAGCCGCCCGCGGCCACGCCGCCGCCGTCGGAGATTGGGTACGTCGATCAAAACGTACTCGACGGCGTTCCGAAGGTGCAGACGGCCAACGCGGCCATGCAGCAATTCGAGACGACGCAGCGTCAAGTCTACTCGGCGCGAATCGCCCAGGCGCGCGCGCCGTCGGAGAAGCAGCAAATTCTCACGGAATATAACAAGACGATCAACGACAAGCAGAACGAGCTTCTGAAGCCGCTGGTCGACCAGACGCGGTCGGCGACGTCCGACGTCGCCCGAAAAAAGAATCTAATTCTCGTCCTGGACAAAGCCGACGTCATCTACGGAGGGACGGACATCACGCCCGATGTCCAAAATGCGCTTACGAAGTAAGATTGCGGCCTGCGCCGCACTTGCGGTCGTGGCCGGCTGCGCCCCGAACGTCCACTCCTCTACGGTGCGCGGCACCGGGTACGTGCGCGTCGACGAGATCGTGAAGCATCATCCGCTCTATCCACAGCTGGCGCAACTCGACGATGCGATTGCGGCAATCAACCTCGCCGCCGTCGCCCCGCACGTTCCGCTGAGTGCCTCGCAGATCGCGGCGCAGACGGGGCAGCTCAATCGAGAGCTGCGCGACGCGCAGGTCCGGGCGAATAAGATTCTCGCGCAGAAGCAACGCGATTACGCGCAGCGCGAATCGCAGGCGGTCTCGGCCGCACTCGCCGCCGCCGGCATTCACGGCTCCGGCGCACAGGCCGCGCAGCAAATGAGCGGCGCTTCGGCGCAGCAGCTGCAGCAGGCGACGCAGGCCGCCAACCAAGATCTCATGGCGTACCAACAGAACGTCATCGCGCAAAATAATGCGGCGAGCAGTTCGATCGAACGGAACCTGCAGACGCAAGCGGACCAAAAATACCGTGCCAAAGCCGAACAGCTTCAGCAGAACGAAACGGATCTGTCGCTCCGGCTCACCCAGCAAGATGCGGCCCAGCGGCTCGCCATTAAGATGCGCCTCTCCAACTTGGCGCTGGATCCCGGGCAGCGCAAGCAGGCACAAGAACAGCTTGCGGCGATCAATGCCAGAGAATCGGCGGAGGTCGAAACGCAGCGTAACGCCGACGCCGCGACGCTGCGCGCGTATCGGCAGCAGCTCGACCGGCAGACCGGCGATGCAATTCGCAACCAAGTCGGTGCGATTACGGCCCAGACGCGTCAAAAGCTCGAAGAACGGCGCAACCAAGTCGGATCGCAGCTCCGGAGCTTGGGACCGCCATCGGTGCCTTCGAATATTCCGCCGAACGTTCAAGCCCGCATCGCGCAGATCCACCGTCAGTTCGTCGGCCAGTTCCAAAGTGACGCGGCAAAGACGGTGGCGGACTACAATGCGACCAAGGCAGACCTAGACCGCCAGTTCGCGGCGCTCCATGGCGCCGACGTCGGAGCGACGGGTGCCGCGGCGAAGGAGCTAGATGCGTTGACGAAGCGGCGCGGTGAACTCTACCAGCAAATCGTCGCACAGATCCGGGGCGACGCTTCGCGCATCGCCAAAGAACGAGGGTTTAGCGTGGTTTTCGCCGACATATGGTCGGCGGCGGGCGGTTACGATCTCACCAATGAAGTTATCAAGGACGTCGAAAGTCAACACGAGTGAAAAAACAGCAACTGATTCTACTTTTCTGCACCGCGGCAGCGCTCGGCGGCTGCGGCGTGCATAGTTCCATCGGTCTGGTCGACGTGCAGCGCGTCGTCGCAAACTGGCCCGAATATCAGGGTTATCAGAACCAGCTGTACGCCGACGAGCGGTCGATCCAATCGCAGCGCGAGAGTGCCCGGCGCAAACAAATGGCGACGCTGGAGCTCCAGCGCAAGTATTCGAAAGTAACCGATCAGCTCTCCGCACAAATTCGCGATGCGGCTGGAAAAATCGCCTCACAAAGGCAGCTCAAGCTCGTTTTGACACGCGAGGGCATTGGATACGGCGGCGTCGATATCACCGCGGACGTCGAGAAAGCTCTCAACATCACGGAGAAGGCGACGCCCACGCCCGGCTCGTAGGCGTAAGCTGATGCTGGGCACGCTCGAGGAACTCGCTGCGCGGCTCGGAGGACGCGTCGTGGGCGACGGGGCCGTTCGCGTCGCGCGGATCTCGACGGTTGAGGATGCCACCGGTGACGCACTGACCTTCGCGACAAGCGAAGCCTATCTCGCGGCTGCGCTGGAAAGCACGGCTGCGGCGATTCTGCTTGAAGATGCGTTGGTAACGCGCGCGCGGGCGAAGCCCCTGCTGGTCGTCCCCAACGCACGCGAAGCGCTCGCGAAGCTCCTGGCGTCGCTTGAGCCTCCGCGCCCGCGCGGGCCGTTTCGTCACCCTACCGCAATCGTCGAGAACGACGCGCGGCTCGCCGACGACGCCTACCTCGGCGCTCACGTCTACATCGGGCGCGGCACCGCGATCGGACGCGAGGCCGTCATCGGCTCCGGCTGCTACATCGGCGACGGCGTTACGATCGGCGATTCGGTCTGGATCCATCCGCGCGCGAGCATCATGCCCGGCACGCGCGTCGGAAATCGCGTCGTATTACACGCGGGCTGCGTTATCGGGAGCGCGGGCTTTGGTTGGGCGTTCGTGGAGGGCCGCTCGCAGCGCATCCCGCAGATCGGCAACGTCGTGCTCGAAG
>DASXGO010000437.1:0-5272 GCA_036489055.1 Candidatus Cybelea sp.
CCCACGTCGAGTACGTCGGCGCCCGAGTTCCATTGCGCCGTGCCACGCTCGATCGCTTGTGACGTTTCCACAAGGCCATCGCCCGAAAACGAATCCGGCGTCACGTTGACGATTCCCACGATGTAGGTGCGCGCGCCCCATCGGAACTCTGTACGCCGCACCAACAGTGCAGACGTTATACCGGCGCCGGGGCGTACCACTCGCGAAGTCCGGCGACGACGAACGTCGAGCCGGTCACAACGACGACGTCGTCCATCCCCGCCAGCCGCCGCGCAACCGAAAACGCTTCCGCCGGATCGGAGATCGCGCGTCCCCAGCTCCCGAACGATTCCGCCATCGCAGCAAGGCGGCCGGGAAGCATCGCACGGCGTCCGTGCGCGGCGAAGGAGGTAAACGTGAACGTCGACGGCAGCTCGCCGAGAATCTCGAGGATCCGGCGCGCATCCTTCGATTCGCCGATTGCAACGACGTAGTGAATTCGTCGTCCGGTAAAGCGCTCGCGCAGCGAAACGACGAGTGACGACGCTTTCTCCGCATTGTGCGCGACGTCGAAGACCACGGTAGGATTGCGCGAGAGCACTTCCATGCGTCCGGGAATCTCCAACTGCGCAAAGCCGCGCACGATCGCGTCGACGCTCGGCCGCAATCGTTCGCCGGCGCACTCGAGCACCGCAATCGCCGTTGCCGCATTTACGCGCTGAAATGCACCCAGCACCGGCATCGCCACCCTAAACGATTCGCGGGCGGTCGTTACGATCAAGCTCTGACCGCGCGCGTCGTTCGATTCGAGCTCGACGCGAACGACGTCGGCGACGTGAACCACCGGTGCGCCGGCATCGAGCGCGTAGCGTTCGATCACCGAGCGCGCCGCTTCGGGCAGCGGTGCCAACACCAGCGTCACGCCGCGCTTTGCAATGCCGGCCTTTTCAAAGGCGATCGCTTCGATCGTATTGCCGAGCACCTCGGTATGATCGAAGCCGACCGAAGTAATCGCAGCAACGATCGGCTCGACGACGTTCGTACCGTCGAGGCGCCCCCCCATTCCGACTTCGATCACCGCAACGTCGACGCGCTCTTGCGCGAAGTGCACGAACGCGAGCGCCAGCAGCGTTTCGTAGTACGTCGGGCGCCCGTGGCGCCGCGCGGTCCGCTCGATCGCCGGCATCATCCCGTCGAGCAATGCGGCGAACCGTTCCGGCGGCACGGGTCGTCCGTCGACCCGCGCGCGCTCGGTCATGGCGTGCAGATGCGGTTTGGTGTGCAGCCCCGCACGACGTCCGGCAGCTTGCAGCACGGAGGCGATCATCGCCGACGTCGAGCTCTTGCCGCTCGTGCCGCCGACGTGGACGACCGGATAGCGCCGATGCGGGTCGCCAAGCTCGTGCAAAAGCGCCCGTATGCGATCGAGCTTATAGGACGTCCTGCGCGATACGGTTTCGTCGATCGTTCCGAGCAGATAGCGCTCGGCGTCGGCATAGTTCTCTATTCCGATCATCCGTCTTCGACCCGGTCCGCCAGCAGCTCGAGCGCGTGCGGCAAAACGGGAAGCACGACGTCGAGACTCTCTCCGACCGCTTTCGGACTGCCGGGCAGATTGATAATCAAGGTGCGATCGCGCACGCCGGCCAGCGCCCGGGAGAGCATTGCGCTCTTAACGCGTACGATCGAAGCGGCACGGATCGCCTCGGCGATTCCGGGAACTTCGTAATCGATCACCGCGGCCGTCGCTTGCGGCGTGCGATCGCGCGGCGAGAGCCCCGTGCCGCCGCTCGTGATCACCAAATCGGCGATTCGGGAGTCGGCGAGCTCGATGATTTCGGCTTGCAGCGCGCCGGCGTCGTCGGGCAGCACGCGCTCCCGAACGATCGAGTAAACGTTGCCCAACCGCTCCTTCATGACCGGAATGCACGAATCGGCACGCTCGCCCGAGGCGGCGCGATCCGACAGCACGATCAGCGCTACCTTAAACCGTGTCATCTTGAACAAGCCCCAAACTGTGTCATCTTGAGCAAGCCCCAAACTGTGTCATCCTGAGGAGCGCGCGCCAGCGCGCGTCTCGAAGGACGATTTGCCGCCGCTCTTTTGCAGCAGACGTACGGACGCGATCGTGATGCTCTTATCGAGTGATTTGGACATGTCGTAGATCGTCAGCGCCGCAATCGCGGCGGCGACCATCGCCTCCATCTCGACGCCGGTCTGCGCCGAGGTCCGCGCCTCGGCTTCCACCCGGAGCGCCCCGTCGGCGCGCCAATCGAATCGCACGTCGATGCTGGTCAACGGAAGCGGATGCGTCAGCGGAATCAATGTGGCGGTCTGCTTGGCCGCCATAATGCCCGCGAGTTGAGCGGTAACGAAGGCGTCGCCCTTGGGCAGCGTTGCGTGTTGCAGGGCCTCACGCGCGGCGCGGCTCATGGTCACCAGAGCTTCGGCACGCGCATAGCGCGACGTTACCCGCTTTCGCGATACGTCCACCATCGCGACGCTGCCGTCGCGCGCGATGTGCGACGGCTTCACCGCATCGACGCCGACGGCGAGCCTTGGAAGCGCGCCCATATGAGAGCGAGCAGCGCCAAAGCCCAGCAGATGACGAGATGCGTGATGTGATGCGTGTGACCGGCGCCCGATTCGGTGAGGAAATTAATCTTGCCCATTCCGTAGAGAATGCCCAAAACGAAGAAGACGATGGCCAGTGCGATCGCGACGACTCTCATGAGATCAATCCTTTCCGCGCCAGAACGAAACTGATTGCCCCGACCACGACGCAATACCACCCGAACGGCCGCAGATCGTTCGAACGGAAATAGCGCATGAGAAAGGCAACCGAGAGATATGCGGCGATACCCGCGGCAATCCCGCCGAAGATGGCCTCGAGCAGCACGAGATGGGCGCCTGGAGCGAAGAGCTTCGGAACCTCGAGCAGCCCCGCGGCGAGAATGACGGGGGTCGCGAGCAGGAATGAATACCGCGCCGCATCTTCGTGGTCGAGATCGAAGAGCAATCCGGCAACCATCGAAATGCCCGAGCGCGAGATCCCGGGAAGCAGAGCAAAAGCTTGCGCGAAGCCGATCATCAGGCTCTGCGGATAGCTCAGTGCTTCGATCGGAATGCACTTGCCCGAAGCCGCGCCGTGCTGGCGTCGCCGCAACGCCTCGCCCGCAAACATCACGAGGCCGTTGACGATCAGAAAGAGCGCCGCGGGCGCGGGCGACCCGAAGAGCCGCCGCACCGGATGCTCGAAAATCACGCCGAGTATCCCGACGGGAATCGTCCCCACGACCAAACGCCAGCCGATCCGTTCCTCGCGGTCGTCGCTCAGGCGCCCCCGGACGACGCTCGTCAGGAGCGCACGTACGATCGCGTACCACTCTTGGCGATAATAAAGTATCAACGCGAGGGCCGTTCCCAAATGCAGCACGACGACGAAGGCAAGAAACGACGGGCTCGCGCGATCGATGTTGTGCCACTGCAGCAGCGCGGGCACCAGAATCGTATGGCCGAGGCTGGAGACCGGGAAAAGCTCGCTGACGCCCTGCAAGAGCGCCAGCGCAAACGCTTGGACGTACGTCACCGGCTTACCATGCGACGAACTTCACGCTGTACACGTAGGCGCCGGCAACTGGTTTGCAGTCGCGAAGTGCCGGCGAGTACCGCGCATCGCGCGCCATCCCTACGGCGACCAAATCGAGCGACGAATTCCCCGTGCTTTGCGTCACCGTCGCGCCGGTAATCGTGCCGGCCGCGTCCAGTTGCACGCTAACCAGTGCCGTGCCGCTCGTGCCCGACGCGCGAGCCTCGAGCGGAATCTCCGGCGCTCCAGGCGTCGACACGAGCGCCGCAACGGCGTTCGACTGCGTACAGCCGGACGTCGGCGAAGCTGCCGGGCGCGCCGTCACCTGCGCGACGACCGGTGTCGGCGTCGCAGCGCTCGCGCCTTGCGTTCCGCCGAGACCGGGCCCCTTGCGCGGCACGGCGGAGGCAGCCGTGCGCGGGACTGGGGTCTGCCGCGGCGGCGGGGAGGGAGGGGGAGTTTGCAGCTTCCTCACCACGATCGTGGACGGCCGGTGCTGAATTGAAACGACCTCGCTCTGAGTCGCCGGCGTCGGCGCGGTCGGTCGCAGAACGAGTGCGATGATGAGATGCAGCAGCAGCGAGAGCGCGAACGCGACCAGCAGTAAACGCGGGACGCGTTTCATGGCTCATCGCGCGCTGGGAGACTAGTCGGGAGTGAAGTCGGCCCGGAAAAGATAATCGCCTGTCGTCGGCTGGCAATCGACCAGCTTCGGCGAGTACGTCGACTGGCGCGCTGCGCGCAGCGCCGCCTGGTCGATGGACATGTTGCCGGCACTCTTATAAACCTTCGCACCCACCAGATTTCCGCTCGGACCAACCGTCACTTCGACCTCGACCGTGACCGCTCCGAGGCCAAGATCCTTCGCCGATTCGGGGTAGTCCGGCTGCACCGGGCTGGTAACGCTCGCTTCGACATTCGGATTCGCGCAGGCCGGTTTCGGGGTTCCGACGGTCGCGGCGGGCGCCGGCGGCCCGCTTCCTTGACCCTGAGGCACGCCCGCTTCGCTCCCGTTCTTTGGCTGGCCGACGGTGTTTTCGGTCGATCCGGTGGTGCCGGCGTTGTGGGTTTTAATAAGGTTAACCTTCAGCTTCGGCTGCTCCACCTGATGCTGTTTTGGCGGCGGCGTAGCGTTAGGAGGCGGCGTGGGTGTCGGCGGCGGCGTCGGTGTTGGCGGAGGCGGCGTGTGCACGATAACCTTTTGCTTCCGAACCGTCACCTCTTCGACTTTTTGCTCTTCGGAGTGCTTTGCGAAGTTCGGAAGAAACGAACCGATCGCCAAGTGCGCTACGATCGAGATCACGAACGCCCAGCCGATAAAGCTGCGTATTCGTTCGCCGGTGGTTAAATAGCCGCCGCGTTTTGCCATCTGTTACGGTGTGGTCCCCTGGGGAGCGGTTCCCTCGGGAGAGCTCTGAACTCGATTGGCGAGCCCGAAGTCGGTGAGGTCGACCTGTTTGGCGGCATCCATAACTTGAAGGATCGTACCGTACGTCGCCCTGGGGTCGGCCTTAATGATGACGCTCTTGAAGCGATGGTCGGTCGCATCTTGGAGCTGCGCGAACGCGGCTCTAGCGTCGCCGATGCTGACCGTGTTCGAACCGACTTGGATGTGATCGTGCTCGTCGACGATCACGACGATCTGCGACGGCTGAACCTTGTCTTTGTTATAGGCGTCGGGCAGCTTCGGCTCTTTCGTGACCG
>DASXGO010000446.1:0-5556 GCA_036489055.1 Candidatus Cybelea sp.
GACGGAAGGAGCCGGTCGCCGAAGGCGTGCTGCAGGATATCGGCAATTCTCTTCTCGGTTTCATAGGCAGTGCGCTCCCGCTCAAGCCGAACGCCGAGCCGGTATTGCTGAATCGTGAAAACGATCGCGGCAAGAACTACCGCTACGACCGCGGCAATCGCAAAACTCCCGACCCCGAGCAGCGCGGCCTGAGCGCGCGTATTGACGGCAACCGTTCGAGCGGCGAGCGCGAGGTCGATCGCGTTGGTGTCGGCACGAATGCGGTCGGTGTAGGCCTTCCCGCGCAGCTCCAGCGCCCCGTGACGCCTGCGATACCGAATGATTGGAAACGCGACCTCGTGTACCCAGCGGTAGTTGGTGCGCCCTACATTCCGAAGTGCCGGCAAGGCCTTGGGAATGTCGAGTTCCGTGAGGTCGGCACGAACTCTTCGCAGGTAGAGCGGCATGTTTGCACGACCGCCGTAATACGGCTCGAGCATGATCGGCTGCCGTACGACCGCGTAGCCGCGCACGCCCGTCTCTTCGTCGAGCTGCTGCGCGAGCAGCATCGCGACGTGCGTGCGGGCCAGCCGGATCCGCTCCGCATCCTTAAATGCCTCGCTAACCGTTGCTCGCACGAAGAGGCCGCCCACAATCAGCAGCCCCACGACGAGCAGCATGAAGCCGAGCGTTATAGCAAGCGGTGCCGGCAGCCGGTTGCGTCCGGCGTTCGGCGATTCAGTGGCCAAGATGCCAGCCGTGTTGCGTGCAGCGGTAGGGTCGCAGCCCTTTGCTGGTGGAGGGTATAGCTCGTTCTGCGGCCTTCTTGGTTTCGAATGCCGCCTTCGGAGCGCCGGTGCGCTTATAACAGGAACGCGAACCGCCGACTTTGCGCGCGATCATTCTTCACCGCTTCGATGCGGCGAGCGCTCTGCCTTGGCGCCTAATGAAAGCTGTGGACCGCGAGAGTTTGGGTGACGCCCTCGTCATCGAAGCTTCGAATTTTCTTGGCGAGCACGTCGACGCAGCCGCTCTCCTTCTGTAGCGTTCCATCGATAATAAGCGTCGACGAGGATCGGATTGGACGGCGATAGGTTTCGTACACGTCGGGACGGACAATGACGTTGACGATGCCGGTTTCGTCTTCGAGCGTCAAGAAAACGAAGCCCTTCGCCGTTCCGGGACGTTGACGGGTGATGACCAGCCCGCCGACGCGGCAGGCGCTGTTGCGCGGCAGCTTCGCCAGGCGCGCGGCCGGAACGACGTTCTGTGCGTCGAGGAAGCCGCGAAAGTGCTCCATCACGTGACCCGACGGCGTGACGCCGGTCGACCAGAGATCGAAGGCGGCGAGCTTTCGGGGAGCCGGCGTCTCGAATTCGACGTGCGGCTCGTCGACGTCCATGAGCGCGCCGAGCTCACCGCGGGCCTCGCGCTCGTCGAGCCCGCGTAACGCCCACATCGCTTCGCGGCGCGATGCGTACCACGGCGCGAACGCGCCCGCGATTGCGAGATTCTCCAGCGTCTCGCGGGCAAGTTGCGTGCGTTGTGCGAAGGTGAGCACGCTCTCGAACGGCCCCCCGTCGATCGCCGACTGCAAGCGCTTTTGTTGCGCCTCCCCAAGCCCGCGCACGAGGTGAAATCCCAACCGCAGCTCACCGTCGGGCTGTACGTGCGACCAATACTCGCTGGCGTTCACTTCGACCGGCTTGATCGCGACGCCGTGGCGGCGCGCGTCGTTGACGAGCACTTCGGTCGAATAAAAACCCATTGGCTGCACGTTGAGAATTGCAGCGGCAAACACGGCCGGCAGATGGCATTTGAGATAGGCCGAAGCATATGCCAAGAGCGCAAAGCTTGCGGCATGCGATTCCGGAAAGCCGTAATCCGCGAATCCTTCCAGCATATGGAAGAGCTGCTCGGCGGCGTCGCGTCCGATACCGTTGGCGATCATGCCGTCAACGAGTTTTGCGTGCATCGCTTCCATGCGTTCGCGCGAGCGCTTGTGACCCATTGCACGACGCAGCTGATCGGCCTCTCCCGGCGAGAAGCCGGCCGCCTCGATTGCCAATCGCATCCCTTGCTCTTGAAAGAGCGGCACGCCCAGCGTGCGTTCGAGCACCGGCTTGAGCTTGGGATGCGGATAGGTCACCGGCTCCATTCCCGAACGCCGGCGCAAAAACGGATGGATCATCTGCCCCTGGATTGGTCCGGGACGAATGATGGCGACCTGCATGACGATGTCGTAAAAGCAGGCCGGCTTCAGGCGCGGCAGCATCGACTGCTGCGCCCGGGATTCGATTTGAAAGACGCCGATCGTATCGGCACGCTGCATCATGGCGTAGGTTTTTTTGTCGCTCGCGTGGATCGTGTGCAGTTCGAGATCCAGCGCGACTTCCGTCGGCAGCCATGCATCGCCGCGCGTACCGCAGCGCCGGTAGATCGTCAAGGCTTCGCGTAGGAGCGAGAGCATGCCGAGGCCGAGCAGATCGATCTTGATGAGCCCGAGCTCTTGGAGGTCGTCCTTATCCCATTGCACGACGGTACGGTCGCGCATCGTCGCCCATTCGACCGGCGCGACCCGCACGAGCGGATCGCGCGTAATCAGCATGCCGCCCGAGTGGATGCCGAGGTGGCGCGGAAAGTTGGCGATGCGGCGGCAAATCGCGAAGAGCATGACATTCTCGGGGCAAGCCTCCTCGGGGAACTCCTCGTGCGCATCGAACTCTTTTGCGATCGCGTCAACCTGCTCGAGGCTCAATCCCAGCGCTTTGCCTACATCGCGAATTGCCGAGCGCGTGCGATAGGTGATGACCTCGGCAACCATCGCCGCGTTGGCGCGCCCGTAGCGTTCGTAGACGTACTGGATCACTTTCTCGCGGTCTTGATGGGCGAAATCGATATCGATGTCGGGAATCTCGCGGCGCTCTTCCGACATAAAACGCTCGAAGAGCAGATTCATCGCGATCGGATCGACCGCGGTGATCCCGAGCGCGTAGCAGACGGCCGAGTTCGCCGCCGAGCCACGCCCTTGGCAGAGCACGCCGAGCTCTCCGGCGATGCGTACGATGTCCCAAACGATCAAGAAGTATCCCGCCAGATCCATTTTGGCAATGAGGCCGAGCTCGTATTCGAGTTGCCGCTCCACGCATGTTTCGAGCGGCATCGCGTAGCGTTTGGCCGCACCCTCGTAGACCCGCTCGCGCAGATGGCGCTGCGGCGAGCTCCCCTCGGGAACCGGAAAGAGCGGAAACTGCCCGGTCAGCCGCTCGAGCCGGAAGCGGCAGCGCTTTGCTATCGCGATGCTTGCGTCGATTGCCTCGGGATAGTCTGCGAAAAGCCGGCGCATTGCAGCGGGCGATTTAAGATGATACTCGGCATTGGGACGCAGCTTGTTGGCGGCACGCGCCTCGTGCAGCGTCGTGCCGTCGCGCACGCAAGCCAGCACGTCAGCAACAAGCGCGTCGTCCTTGCGCGCGTAGATGACCGCATTGGTCGCGACGTACGCAACCCCGCACTCACGCGCGAGACGCACGAACCGGATGTTGCGCCGCGTCTCTTCCGGCGTAAGATGCTGCTGCAGCTCGACGTAAAAGCGATCGCCGAAGATGCCTTTATACGCGCAAGCGCGCGTGCGATCGAGCCGAGCGTACGGACCACCGCCCAGTGCGATGAGGCCCTCGCTGCGGTGAGTGAAATCGTCGAGCTGCAAGCGCGAATCGCCTTTGCTGCCGCGCATTTGCGCACGCGAAATCAGCTCGCAGAGATTGGCATAGCCGATTTCGTTCTCGATCAAGAGCACGATGCGCGCTCCGTCTTCAAAGGTGAGCTCGCTGCCGATAATCGCTTCGACGCCGCATTTACGCGCGTACCCCGCAAAGCGCACCGCGCCGTAGAGACCGTCGCGATCGGTCAGCGCGACCGTCGCCAAGCCGAGCTCCGTCGCGCGCCCGATCAGCTCTTCGGGATGCGAACCTCCTTGCAGAAAGCTGAAGTTCGAGCAGCAGTGAAGCTCGGCATACCCCGTAGGAGCGGGGCCGCGGCTGCCCGCCAACGAAGTGACTTGAGTCACCTTTTGTTGAGGATTAAGGAGCAACGGCCATGACCATCGACCACATCGGCCGTCGAGCGCTGAGCGCTTGCGCGGCCGCCATGCTCGTCGCCTGCGGCCAATCGCCGGCCGTTCCAAATACGGCTCCGCTCGTTGGAAATGCCGCAGCGTCTTCGGCCCATGCCGATGCTCAAGGGTGCCCGTTGAAACGCTGCATCATCGTCGGGTCCCAGAGCCTTTATAAAGACAAGCCGCGGTCGTCCGTGTTGTTCTTTGCGAGAAATGCTAACGGCAACGTTTCGCCGGTCGGTGCAATCCAGGGGGCGAAAACGATGCTCAGCCTGCCCACGGGCCTCGCGACGGATTCGCACCACAACATCTTCGTCGCGAACTACAACTCGACGATCACGGTCTATGCAGCCGGAGCAGAAGGAAACGTCGCTCCGATTCGGACGATCGCCGGCGCTAAAACGCTGTTGAAGGCCCCAGCCGGAATCGCTATCGACTCGCGCGATAGATTGTACGTTGCGGAGAATCAAGAGAATCGCATTCTCGTCTACGCGCGCGATGCGAACGGCGATTCGGCGCCGATCCGCGTTATCAGCGGCGCGAATACACAGCTATCTGCGCCATGGGGGCTAGGATTCGATTCGCAATCGAACTTGTACGTTGCCGACAACGGACCCAACGACTGTTGTATCACGGTCTACGCTCCAGGCGCGAATGGCGATACGGCACCGATTCGGACCATCGAAGGCTCGGCAACAGAGCTACAAGGACCGGCAGGTCTCGCCGTGGATGCTTCGGGTTACGTGTACGTCGTGAACAGCAACTCCGTAAACTGGGAAGTTGGGGTCTTTGCTCCCGACGCGAACGGCAACCAAGCACCGGTCTCGTACTTCTCCGGAGGATACGGCGCGTTCGGCATCGGGGTCGGCGACCACAACATTTACGTGACGAGCGTTGGTTACGACGACCCGCCGTTTGTCGCAACGTTCAGCGGTGGACCAGTCGGCAACCAAGGGCACATTCTGCGCCAGATCCAGGGCAACAAGACGAAACTCATTTGGCCCGAAGGTGTTATCGTTCGCTGACATCACGCCCGCAATCTCACTCGTAGACGCCGCGCAAATACCAGTGCGAGCCTTGATGGTAGATGCGCGCGAAGGTCCCATCTTCGAGCACTACGTCGTACTCGTCGCGCTCGTTCGGGACGAGTTCCCCGTTAGCGCCGACGCGTTCGTCGATCCGCCAGGGACCGGTGCATTGACGCACGGCTTGACGATCGACCATTGCCGGCTCGCCGGCGCGAAGCTGCACCGGCACCTCGCGCACTTCGAGCAAGCGCAGTTGGGGGACTAATTCGCCCCTTCGACTCCCAGGGCAGGCTAGCTCAGGGTGACGCGAGTTGTTATCAAGCCTACGAGGCACCTCGAAGGGCTCGTAGCTAAACCGTTCTTCGAGCGCATGGGCTTCGCGCGTGCGAGCCCGTGCGACGCCGGCACCAAGCGCCGCTTCAAGACGCGCGA
>DASXGO010000030.1:0-5633 GCA_036489055.1 Candidatus Cybelea sp.
ATCGAGCACGTCGATCGCAACTACCGTACGATTTCAAACGAGGGCGGCCGGGCAGTGCTCGGAAAATCGTCAGGCGGTTTCGGTGCGATGCATCTGGTATTGGAACGGCCCGGCGTCTTCGCGGCGTTTGCCTCGCACAGCGGCGACTCGTACTTTCGATACGCTCATCCGCCCACGTTCGCTACGGTTCATCGGATGCTCGAAGCCCACGACTTCAGCATCCGCGCGTTCGTGGAGAGCTTCGAGCGCAAGCACAAGCGAACCGGCGCCGAATATTCCACGATGGAGATGCTTGCATACGCGGCCGCCTACTCGCCGCACAGCGCGAGCGCATTCGATCTGGACCTGCCCTTCGATCGCGCGACGGGCGAGCTGCGCGACGACGTATTCGCGCGATGGCTGGCCTTCGATCCGGCCGAGCGGGTCGGCTCGCACCGTGCCGAGCTCGCTAGTTTGCGGCTGCGCTACCTCGATTGCGGGCGCCGCGACGAGTACAATTTGGATATCGGCTCGCGCGTCGTGGCCGCGCGGATCCGGGAGCTTGGCTTGCCCGTCCGGCACGAGGAATTCGACGACGACCACCGCAACGTCGGATACCGGTACGCAATTTCGCTTCCGGCACTTGCCGCCGTTTTGGATAAGGAATAATGCTCGCAGCACTCGTTTTTCTGCTCGCGCAAGTCGGGCAGCCGACGCCTGACGCCGATCCGCACGTCTATTCCGACCCGGCCATGACCTTCGTTGCGCCGGACAAGGCGGTGCTCATAAATCATCAGTACGTTCCGCTCGAACAGCTCTCGCAAGACCTTCAGCCGGTTGCCGCCTGGATCATCAACCCCGGCAAAGAAGACGCGCGCCAGATCACGCTCTCGATGGAAGCGTTCAGCGGGCCGCCCGACCAGTGGGAGGGCGTGTTCGAGAGCCAAACGCACAGCGGGTCGGGAGACGGCGTCCTGATCCGCAATAAGACTCCGATGGCGCTCCTCAACGGAATGCCGGCGTATTTTGTGGAGGTCGCCTACGGCGCCGGTTTCGACGCACGCAAGGAGTACGCGATCGTCTGGGCCGACGGCCAGCGCGGCATCGTGCTCGCCGAAACCTCGCGTATGGGCGATGCATCCGCCGACGAAGCGCGCGACATGCTCAAACAGGTGAAGGCTGTTCGCTACCCCTCATATCAGCCGTAGCCTCTAGCGCGCTGCGCAGATCCGCTAGAAGATCGTCGGGATCTTCGATCCCGACGGAGAGCCGCAGCAGGCCGTCGGTGATGCCGCGCCGCTCTCGTACGTCTGCGGGGATCGAGCCGTGCGTCATGCGGCCGGGATGACAGATCAGCGATTCAACGCCGCCCAGACTCTCCGCCAGGCTGAAATAGCGTAGCCGCGCGGCAAATTCGAGCGCCCGCTGCGGCGGCCCCGTCAAGTCGAAGGAGAGCATTCCGCCAAAGCCGGTCATTTGGCGCCGTGCCAGCTCGTGTTGCGGATGCTCGGGCAAGCCCGGATAGTAGACCCGCGCCACGTCGTCGCGCGCCGCAAGAAATTCGGCGACGATCTGCGCGTTGCGCGCATGCTCGCGCATGCGCAGCGCGAGCGTCTTGGCGCCGCGCATCGTCAGCCACGCATCCTGCGGTCCGGGCACGCCGCCGGCGGCATTTTGCTGAAAGCGAATCTGTTCGTGAATCGCTGGATCGTCGGTGATGGCGACGCCGCCGACGACGTCGCTGTGACCGCCGATATACTTGGTCGTCGAATGAACCACGATCTGGGCGCCGAGCTCGAGCGGCTGCTGAAAGTACGGCGTCGCAAACGTATTATCAACCGCCACCGTTTTTCCGGAAGCAATGTTGGCAATCGCCGCGATGTCGACCAGCTTGAGCAGCGGATTACTCGGCGTTTCGAGCCAGAAGAGCTTCGTTTCCGGACGCACGGCCGCACGCACGGTGTCGTGATCGGTCATATCGACGTACGTAAACTGCAGGCCGAATCGCTCGAAAACGCGCGAAAAGAGCCGATAGGTACCGCCGTAGAGGTCGTCGCCCACGACGACGTGGTCGCCGGCCGAGAGCAGCGACAGCACGGCCGACGTCGCCGCCATTCCGCTCGAGAACGCGCTTCCGTAGCGCGCTCCTTCCAGGGCGGCGAGTTGGCGTTCGAGCGCGAGTCGAGTCGGATTAATCGTCCTGCTGTAATCGAAGCCTTTATGCTCGCCGACTCGCGTTTGCGTGTACGTCGATGTCTGGTAGATCGGGACGATCGTCGCTCCGGTCGCGGGATCGGGGTCTTGCCCCACGTGAATTGCTTTAGTCTGAAATTTCATGCGCTGTATCGTGTCATCCTGAGCGCAGGCGCGGAGCGCCGGAGTCGAAGGGTCACTGGTGGACGACTTCGGAACTCGTGGAGAGAAAGCTAATGATGTCCTGGCGCGTGAGCACGCCGATCGGCTCGCCGTCGTCGGTCACGACTATCGCCGGATTCGCGAGCGTCAGCAATTTGTAGGCGCGCTCGATTTCTTCGGATTGCTCCAGCGCCGGGAACGGACGCCCCATCACTTCACTGACGGGCTGATGGATGATGTCGGCGTGATCGAAAACGCTCTGCATCACGCCGATGTCGTTGACGCTGCCGACCTGTTCGCGACCTTGCATCACGGGAATCTGAGAAATCTCGTACTTGCGCAGCAGATCGAGCGCCGTCTTGACGGTGTCGGCCTGCTGCACGGTGATCAACGGCGGGAGCGGCGCCTTGCTGCGCAGCACGTCTCCAACCGTCGCGCGACGCTTCGCATCGGCGAGAAATCCGTTGGCGATCATCCAGTCGTCGTTGAAGATCTTCGACATGTAACCGCGTCCCGAATCCGGCAAAATCACGACGACGATTGAGTCGGAAGGAAGCCGCTTTGCGAGCGTCACTGCGGCGACCGCGGCGGTTCCCGAGGAACCGCCGACGAGTAAACCCTCTTCGCGTGCAATCCGCCGAGCCATCAGGAACGAGTCGCGATCCGACACGCGAACCATTTCGTCGATGACGCGTAGATCGACCGTTTCGGGCAAGTAGCTCATGCCGATGCCTTCGACTGCGTACGAGCGCGGAATGTCGCCGGAATAGATCGAGCCTTCGGGATCGGCGCCCACCACGTGAATCGCCGGATTTTTCTCTTTTAAAAAGCGTGCGGTGCCCGAGATCGTACCGCCGGTCCCGATCCCGGCGACGAAATGCGTGATCGCGCCGCCGGTTGCTTCCCAAATTTCCGGGCCGGTCGTGCGGTAGTGCGCTTCGGGGTTCGAATGATTGTGAAACTGATTCGGCTGAAACGCGCCGGGGATTTCGGACGCGAGGCGGTTTGCAACGCCATAGTACGATTCGGGCGAGTCGGCCGGAACGTTTGTCGGCGTGATCACGACTTCGGCGCCGTAGGCGCGTAAGAGGTCAATCTTTTCACGCGACATCTTGTCGGGCATGACCAGAATGCAGCGATAACCGCGAATGGCAGCGGCCATCGCCAGACCGGTCCCGGTATTACCGCTCGTCGGCTCGACGATCGTACCGCCGGGTTTGAGCAGTCCCTGCCGCTCGGCCGCGTCGAGCATGACGACGGACGGCCGGTCCTTGACGCTGCCGCCGGGATTGACGTATTCGACTTTCCCGAGAACGAGGCAAGCCGCGCCGTCAACTACCTTGTTGAGCTTAACGAGCGGGGTGTGACCGATCGCCTCCAACGCGTTCTCGCAATAGACGAGACCGGCCGTACGGGGCGACGGAGCGTGGGTTGCCATAGGAGCGGCGGCTTCGGCGTGGCGAAGAAGTTCGCCTATGAAACGATATGCCGGCGCGTTCTACCTTGTAGTTGCATCGCTCCTCCTCGGAATCGCGGGGTGCAATAGCGATTCGCTTCCGCCGGCGTCAGGATTTGGAAGCGTGAACGGCGTCGTGGTGGACTCGGCGACGAATGCCCCCGTTGCGGGCGCGGTCATTACGATCGATACGATTCTCAGCGCGACGACGGATTCGGCGGGAAAATTCTCGATCGACAAGGTGCCGAGCGGCATCGCGGATTACGCCGTAACGGCGAAGGGCTATCAGACCGCCGCGGCGTCGGCGAATGTAGAGCCCGGCAAGCCGTTTGCGTTGAACGTTACGCTCGTCCAGCAGCCGCCGCACTAGGGCGCAGCTTCACGAGCGTCGCGCGCTCCGCGACGGTTCGATCGACGATCCCCAACACCACGGCTGCGAGTTTCTCCGGATCGTGCCGAACGGTCTCGGTTTCGCCAATGACGGCGGCGTGTACGGGTTCGATTCCAAGCGCTGCGATGCGTTCGAGATCTGTCTCGACCGGAACCTGACCCTCTTGGGCGTACGCTCCGAGCAGGCGCGAAGGCGGTTCGTCGTTGACGATCACGTAATCGAAGACGCGTTCGCCCGCGTTGGCGAGCAGCGCCTCGACGTGATCGGCCGCGCTCATGCCGTCGGTTTCGCCCGGCTGCGTCATGACGTTGCAGACGTACATTTTGACCGCATGCGCATGCGCAACTTCGCGCGCGACACGGCTTACTAAGAAGTTCGGCGCCACCGACGTGAAGAGCGAGCCCGGCCCAAGCACGATCGCGTCGGCATCGCGAATCGCAGCGATGACTTCGTCAAGCGGCGCGGCCGGGGGCGTGTCGAAGAAGACCCGTTTGATCGGGCGCTTTGCGCGTGAAATATTCGATTCGCCTTCCAGGATCGTTCCGTCGTCCAGCTCGGCGCAAAGATGGACGATTCCGAGCGTCGTGGGCAGAACGCGTCCGACTACGTTGAGCACGCGGCTCGATTCCTTGATTGCCTGATCGAAGTTACCGGTAATGCCGGACATCGCGGCCAGGAAAAGATTACCGAACGAATGCCCGCTCAGGCCCTCGCCTTCGGTGAAACGATAGCGGAAGAGGTCGGTGACGAGCGCTTCGTCGTCGGCAAGCGCGACGAGACAGTTGCGAATATCGCCCGGCGGCAAGACGCCGAGCTCTTTTTGCAGGCGCCCCGAAGAGCCGCCGTCGTCACTGACCGTAACGATCGCGGTGAGGTTGCTGGTACGCCGCTTGAGCCCGCGCAGCAATGTCGATAATCCGGTGCCCCCGCCGATCGCGACGATCTTATAACCTTGCTGGAGCCGACGGCCCGCGAGCGCTTGGCGAAAGCCTCTAGGTTGGCGCGATCCCGCGTTGGCCACCACCGCGCGCAGCCACATCCAGACGCCGGCGACCAGCATCGCGATGCCGATAATCGCAAGGATCCACGTCAAATAGGCCGGCGGAAAGTAGTCGTCGACGACGTTGTCAAGGATCTCGTTGATGTGAATACCGCTGCCCTGCGCGATCAGCCAGCGTGCGGCGGCGTCCAGCAACACGACGATACCGAACACGTAGAGCAAAATCCAGCGTTTGATGCCGACGCCGGGCAAGAGCCACTGGAGCGAACGGCTCAGGCGGTCGCGCATCAGGCGGCTCGCGCGAGGTCGCGCGCTTCGAATGCAACGTCGAGCCGAGGATCTTTGGCAAAACGCTGCATCAAGCGACGCGCCACGTAGACAGAGCGGTGCCGGCCGCCGGTGCATCCGATCCCGACGGTAAGGTGGGTCTTTCCTTCGGCGAGGTATCGGGG
>DASXGO010000059.1:0-8091 GCA_036489055.1 Candidatus Cybelea sp.
TGCAGATTCTGCCTCCGACGATGCCGGAAACGGAGCGCCGGTTGCAGCGTGAGCGCACCGAATTAGTAGATCGCGGCGCGGGGCTGTGGCAGGAGCTCGAGCAGATGCTGCACGCCCTTGATTCTCATCCTACTTGAATGATGCTTTAATCGCTCTCCCGCGAGCGGTACGGTCCGAGCGTGGTATTCACTAGGCATGATGAATATCCGAAATCTTCTTCTCGCTTGCGCGCTCGGCGGAGCGGTCGCTACCGGCGCCGTTATCCCCGCGGCGGCGCAGGTCTACGGCGGCGTCTACGTGCAAACGGCCCCTCCGGCACCGATCTACGAGACGGTCCCCGCCGCACCGGGAGCGGGATACTACTGGGTTCCGGGATACTGGAGTTGGAACGGCTATCGGTACGTCTGGCGTCACGGTTACTATGCCTATCCGCCGTACTCCGGCGCAAACTGGGTTCCCGGACACTGGGCGCACGGCCCGTACGGTTGGTACTGGAAGGCCGGCCACTGGTCGCAGCGCTACTACTAATAACGTAAACCACCTAACCGCAACCATCGCCCATCCTTCGACTGCGAGTCGCACGAAGGGTGGGCGATGCTCTTCCCGGCGTTGAAGCGGCGCTTGCATGCAGCTTCGCCGCGCGCTGGGTCTGGCCGACGTCGTGCTCTTCTTCGTCGTCGCCGGCTCCAATCTGCAGTGGGTAGCGACGGCTGCGGCGGCTGGAGCGAGCTCGATACCGATCTGGGCGATTGGTGCGCTTGCAATGTTCGCACCGCTCTCCATTGCGGTAGTTTTTCTCGCCTCACATCATCCCGACGAAGGCGGCCTCTACGTTTGGAGCAAGCGCGCATTTGGGCCGTTCGCGGGCTTCATTACCGGGTGGACCTATTGGGCCAGTAATCTTCCGTACTTTCCGGCGCTGCTCTACTTCGCCGCCGGCAACGCGCTCTTTATCGGTGGAACCAACGGCGGCGCGCTCTCGGCGACGCCGGCATACTTCATCGCCGTCGCGCTGGCCGGATTGGCGATCGCGACGATCGTCAACGTCTACGGACTCCAGGTCGGAAAGTGGCTCAATAACGCCGGCGCACTCTCGCGTTGGGCCGTTACGCTGCTGCTGCTCGCACTCGGCGCCCTCGCATGGTTGCGGTTCGGGGCGGCGACGCCCATCACCGCGGCATCCATGCGCCCCGGTTTGCATATCAAAGACGTCATCTTCTGGTCGGTCATCGCGTTTGCGTGGACGGGCCCCGAATCGCTTCCGTTCATGGGCGGCGAAATCAAGAATCCGCGCCGCACCATTCCGCTCGGGCTTGCGATCGCTGCACCCGCCATCGCGGTGATCTACATCGGCGGCACGGTCGCGGTGCTTGCCGCGCTGCTTCCGCACGACGTAAATCCGTCGTCCGGCGTGATGCAGGCGATCGGGAACGTCGCGAGCCGCCTTGGCTGGGCGGTGCTCACCCCGCTCGCTGCGCTGCTCGTTACGCTGAGCTGCGTCGGCAGCACCGGCGCATGGCTCGGTGCGGTTGCACGTATCCCCTTCGTTGCAGGCCTCGATCACTATCTCCCAAGTGCGTTCGGCCGCATTCACCCGAAGTGGGGATCCCCGGTTGCCGCGCTGGTGACCCAGTCCACGATCGCGGCGGTCTTCATTTTCTTGGGGCAGAGCGGCACGAGCGTTCGCGGCGCCTACGACGTGCTAGTGAGTTCGACCGTCGTCATCACGATGGTGCCGTTTCTCTTCCTCTTCGCCGCGGCGTTGAAACTGCGCGGCGAGCGGCAAACGCGCGAGATGGTCCCGATTCCGGGCGGAAAGGTGACCGTTTCGCTCGCGGCGCTCGTGGGTCTCGCGACCACGATCTCGGCGATCGTCTTTGCCGGTTTTCCGGCCGACGACGATCCCAACAAGGTACTCGCGGTGGTAAAGGTGATCGGCCTCACGGCGTTGATGCTCCTGAGCGGGGTCGCGGTCTATCTGCTCGGACGTCGAAAAGCGCTTCAAACACAAATGGAGTATTTGCAATGAAACGATCGTTGATGCCGGCGGCGCTTGCCGCGCCGTTGTTCGCCGGGTGCCTGGGATCGAGTGCGGCAGTCCCCAGCAGGGCACAGCCGGCCGCAATTGCCGAAGTCCGAAGCGAAAAGCCGCCGCACGCGAGCTCCGTCGTCGTCGTCATCATGGAAAATCGCGATTACGACCTCATCATCGGCGACAAGGAAGCGCCGTACATCAACAAACAGCTGGTCCCGCAAGCTGCCCTCATGACGAACAGCCACGCGATCACGCACCCGAGCCAACCGAACTACCTCGGCCTATTCTCCGGCTCGACGCAAGGCATCAACGACGACTCGTGCCCGCACACCTTAAGCGCCGCGAATGTGGGCGAGGAGCTCATCGCCGCCGGCTCGACGTTCGACGGCTACTCCGAGTCAATGCCCTACGACGGTTTTACGGGCTGCTATTCCGGCGAGTACGCGCGCAAACACAACCCATGGGTCAACTTCACGAACGTCCCGGCGAGCTCGAATCTGATCTATCAAGGTTTCGTAACGCCGTCGGCGCTGACCGTCGTGGTGCCGAATCTCTGCCACGATATGCACGATTGCAGCACGCAAACCGGAGACCAGTGGCTCAAATCGAACCTGCCGCCGTTTCTAGCCTACGATAAAAAGCACAACGGACTGCTCGTCTTGACATGGGACGAAGCCGACCCCGACGCCAGCGGGAAGAATCAGATCGCGACGCTGTTGATCGGACCGATGATCGAGCCCGGGAAGTACGCGCAAGATATCACGCACTACTCGACGCTGCGCACGATCGAGGACATCTTCGGCGTTGCCTGCACCGCCGACGCATGCCAGGCGCACGATCTCAAAGGGATGTGGCGCTAAAGACCTGTCTGCCGGCGAAATACGTCGCTAGGACGTTCGTTCGCTCGATCTCGGCGGGCGCCGCCGTCATCCAGTCACGATCGAGCACGACGAAATCGGCATACTTGCCCGGCGCGATCGAACCGATGACCTTCTCTGCAAACATGGCGCGGGCAGCTCCGAGCGTCATTGACGCGAGTGCTTCTCGGCGCGTCATGCACTGGTTAGGTTCGGCACCACCCCGCGCGATCGCCGCGCAAAACGACCGGACGGTGTTCGCCGGCTCGACCGGCGCATCGGTACCGTTGGCGACGGCGGCGCCGGCATCGAGCAAGGCACGCCACGGAAAGGCGCGCGCGATTCGTTCCCGACCGAGGCGTGCGAGCGTCCACGGCGCGTCGCTGACCGCGTGCGTCGTCTGGATTGACGCGATGATGCCCAGCCTTTTGAAACGGGCAATGTCTTCGGGAGCGATAATTTGCGCGTGCTCGATGCGCAGCCGCGGATCGCCGGAGGGAGAACGATGCAGAGCGCTTTGAAACGCATCGAGCACCATGCGGTTTGCACGATCGCCGATGGCGTGGACGCAGGTTTGAAAGCCTGCGCGCAGCGCGTTTGCCGTAACGCGCTCGATACGTTCGCGCGGTGCCAAAACGAGGCCCGAATTCTGCGGATCGTCGCTGTAGGGCTCGAGTAAGGCAGCGCCGCGCGAACCCAGCGCGCCATCGGCATAGACTTTGATCGCGCGGACCCAGAGACGCCCGCCGTAGGCCGCATCGACGGCGCCGCCGCGCATGCGCCGCTCGACCAACGACGCGTCGTCGTGCAGCATGGCGTAGTTCCGAAGCGAGAACTCGCCGCGTTCCAAAAGCTCCGTTTGCGCCGCGAGCTCATCGTCGCCGCATCCCGGCTCGCAGACGGCCGTGATGCCCCAGCGATTGCATTCCGCGATCGCATCGAGCGTGGCGCGGACGAGCTGCGCATGTGTCGGTTTCGGAGCTCGGTCGTATACGAGCGCTTCGGCATTATCGATCATGATGCCGGTCGGGTCGCCTCGCGCGTCGCGCACGATGCGGCCCCCGGCCGGATCGGGCGTCGTTGCGTTCACGCCCGCCAGTTCGAGCGCCCGCGCATTGGCAAGCAGCGCGTGCCCGTCGATACGCGTCAGCATCACCGCGCGATCAGGTATCGCCGCGCTCAAAGCGTGATGCGATGGCAGCTCGGGTCGCGGCCACCGATTCTCGTCCCAGCCGCGCCCAGCGATCCACTCATCGCTCGAGTTCCGCGCGAACGCGGCCGTGCGCGCAATCAGGTCTTCGAACGACGGCACCCCGTCGAGGTCGACTTGACGGAGCTTGAGCCCGAGACTCGTCAGGTGCAGATGGGCGTCGATGATACCCGGCAAGACGGTCATTCCGCCGGCATCCAGTATCTGCGTTGCCGGACCGCGCAGCGCCATTGCATCGTCAACCGAGCCGGCGTGAACGAATCGATCGCCGCGCACGGCAAATGCGTGCACGCGGGCGGAGCCCTCCCCGGCGTGGATCGTCCCGCCGCGAACGATTAAGTCTGCTGCTTCAGCCACGCGATGATGACGGCGCTGAGATCGGTATCGTACTCGCGCGCCGCGCCGCTCGCAAATGCATCCAGAGCCGCTTTCGGCGAGGATGCCCGATAAAGCAAATGGTCCATTCCGGCAATTTCGTGAAGCGTCGCCGCGCCGGGATGCGCGGCGTTCACGATCGCGACGATGCGGACGTGATCGTCGCGCTCGGTAACGAAGTCGGATGTCCCGTAGATCGCGAGCACCGGGACGCCGAGCCGCGTCCACGGTTCGATCACGTTGAGCGCCGCGACTTGTTGAATGTAGGCAGCATCGACCGGATACACGCCGTTGTGCTCCTTGCAGGACGGCTGTTCCACCTCGATGGTTGCTTCAGATTCCTTGGCGACGAGCAGCCGGTACATGCAGCGGTACTTGTCCATCATCGCGGCGTCGGTTGCGGCGGCGGCTGTTCCGCCGAGCTCGAGCTGACGGCGCGTGTTGCGCAGCTCGTATCCGAACCAGTCGCGCCCGACGGCCTCCGCGACGACGATTCCGGCGACGCGCTCGCGCTGGGCCAAGCGCGGGGCCACGATCGTGCCGATGCTGTGGCCAAAAACGTAGACGCGTTTAGGATTCACGGCAGGATCCGCACGAAGCGCGTTCAGCGCGACCGCATAGCTGCGCTTTTCGCCGGCAAAGTCGACGCTTTGGCATGGAGGTCCCCGGCTATCACCGACGCCGCTCTTCTCGACCCGCATCGTCACGAATCCGGCGCGGCTCAGATCGTGCGCCAAGCGCAGATACGGATCTTGCGGATCGCTCGCGACGTCGATCGAAAAGCAGCCGATTCCACCGATCAGCAAGACGCCCGGCAGCGGGGTGTGCGCCTGCTTTGGAATCGTGATTAGGACGCGCCGAAGCGAACCGTCGACGGTGATGCTGTCGTAGCGGGTCGTCACGAGCGGATCGTTCTCCTCGGGCGGTTCTCCGAGGCGTACGCGCAACGTCATCGGCTTTCCGTCGCGGCTAAGCGTCACGCTCACCAACTCCGCCGCATGCAAGTTGTGAACCTCGCTCAGGTACGCGGGAATGGTCGGCGTCGCGACGCCGTCGACGCTTACGATGACGTCACCGGCGCGAACGCCGGCATTTTGCGCTGGGGAAGCCGGCAAGACGCGCACGACGGTGAGACCGGCCGGCTTCTCCGCGACCGCGGCACCGAAGACGGCGTGGCGCGGCAGGGTCAGAACGGCGGCGATTACGAGCGGCGCAAACACGCTCACGTCATTCACCGGGCGAGCAAGGGCGTCATTCAGCGAGACGAAAGCCGCAGCGGAGTGCCGCTCGGCTGCCGTGAAAGAGCGTCAATGACTATTTTTCGCTTGACCGTCGCGCTTTTGGCGACGGTGACTCTTTCGTACGTGTCCCCGCTCCAGGCCATGGCGTCGGAGAACGGTGCCGTCGCGGCGGTCTTTACTAACGCCATCGCGGCGTTCAACCGCGGGGACATGAAGGGCTGGATCGCGACGTGCGGACCTTCGGCGGGGATCATCGACGAGATTCCGCCGCATTCGTGGCAGGGCGCTTCCGCCTGCGCTGATTGGTGGCGCTCGTTCGAAGCGTTCGCGAATTCCAATCGCATTACCGACGCGAACGTTTCCACCGGAACGCCGTGGCATCTCGAGGTGACCGCGCGAACGGCGTATATGGTCGTTCCGGCAACGTACTCTTATCGGCAGAACGGTAAGGCTCAACGCGAATCCGGCATCTTCACCGTGAGCTTCAAGAAGACGCTCAACGGTTGGCTGATGTCGGGTTGGACCTGGACGCTGCGTTAGCTCGACGGCGACTTCGCAGGTCCACTAGAGCATGTAAGTTTTCGGTGGATCGGCCATCTGCAAGATCGGCCGATCGACCTTGAAAGCGGTCAAGTCCGAATCGGTACGCCCTTCGAGGGCGAGGTCGCTGAGGATGCGGCCGATCACCGAGGCGAACTTGAATCCGTGGCCGCCGCCGACTGCGACGCTGACGTTCGGAAACTGCGGCAGCGTATCGATGATAAAATCACGGTCGGGCGTCAACGCGTAAAGGCACGTCTTGAGGCGCACGACCGGCCCCACCGCCGAAGGAAGCCGGCGCTGCACGAACTGCGTCACGCGCTCGGTGATGCCGGGATCTTCTTCGAAGCCGCGAGTTTCGGGATCGACGGGTAGGCCGCCGCAATCCTGCGTGATCTTCACGGCATCGGGTTCGCCGAAGACCGGAAAGCCGTAGTACGACGGATCGTCCATCCAAATCCAAATTGGAAACTCGCCGAAGGCAAAGCCCCCTAAATCGCGAGCTTTAAAGTAGATCGCCTGTTCTTTGGTGACTTCGAACGGGATGCGAACGCCGAAGTGCGCGAGCAGGCGCGGCGTCCATGACGCAGCCGCTAAAATCAGCTTGTCGCCGCGATAGCGTTGACCGCCGGCTTCGACGGCGATCTCGCCGCCGGCAGCGTTCAGGGCCGTGACGGGAGCGTGCTCGCGGAGTACGGCACCCAACGCCGTCGCCGTGCGACGCAGCGCGGCGGTTGCGCGTTCGGCGGCGACGATGCCGCTATCGGGCTGGAACAGGCCGCGGATATCGTCGTCGATTTGCCAGACCGGCCAGCGTCTCTGAATCTCTCGCGCGTCGAGCTCTTCGAAATAGACGTCGCAGGCCCGCATCGACTCGGCATACGTTGAGAGCGCGATGGCACCGTCGGAAGGACCGATGTCGAGTCCGCCGGTTTTGAAGACGACTCGTTCGCCGGCGTCGGTCTCGAGTGCGTCCCACGCGTCATACGCCGCTTTCGCAAGCTGAACGTAGGCGGGCGTGAAGTACGACTTACGGATGATGCGGGACCAATCGTGCGAGCTGCCGCGCGCGTGGCCGAAGTCGAACTGCTCCACTCCAAGCACGCGCGCGCCGCGCTTAGCCAGCCAGTAGGCGGCAGCGCTGCCGAGCGCGCCGAGCCCGACGACGATGGCGTCGTAATCCCGGTTCATCCCAGCCCGCGATCTTTCAAATAGCGGCGGATGTCCAAGCTCGCGTCTTCCATCGGCGCATAGTATCCGCGATCGAAGGCGCGCGAACGCATTCCGGCCTGGACGTTCTCGCAGATATGCCAATCCTGGCGGTTGACCAGGTCCCAAAAATCGACGACGTCGCGCGGATCGAAATCGGCCTTTGCGATCTCGTCGGGATCAAACAGAAAATCGCAGACGATCGTCGTCTCCGCCGGCCCGCTCGGCCAGAGTGAGAACGCGGCCACGTGGTCGGCGGCGAGGCTCAGCATGAAGTTGGGATAGATCAGCTCGCCTTTGTGGCGCACTCTTTCGTCGTCGTTGAGGCCCGCAAACGGTGCGCGGGCACTCGTGCCGTCCGGCGTGAAGGTCCACGCCCCCTCGCGGTGCGGGATGCCGCGCTCCCAGTCGAGTTGCGCACCGCCGTTACGCTTGAACGCCGGGACGATGCGACAGAGCTCCGGGTGAACGACCGCGCAGTGATAGCACTCGTTGTAATTCTCGAGCATTACCTTCCAGTTTGCGGCAACGCTGTAGCGTAGGGAGCGCGCCGCGCGGAGCCGCGCTAACGGATAGCGCGCGACCCGCTCCGGGATCGCGCCGAGCTGCGCGCAAAGAGTCGCG
>DASXGO010000065.1:0-2100 GCA_036489055.1 Candidatus Cybelea sp.
AATCGGACCGTTCCACAGCGCTCGTATCCACGCGAGATCGTCCCACGCAACGGTCGAGTGTTCGAGCGCCGCAGCAACGTCGGCATACGGCATCGGTCCGACCGACGGCAAAACGACGTTTGGAAACCGCATCATCCCGCCGTCGCGTAAGAAGTCCAAGAGCCAACGCGGGCGCGCCAGAATCTGACCGCTGTACGGCAGCTTCTCCCAGAGATTTCCGCTCGTTAATTCCTTCGCACCGTTGCGAACGTCGCGTTCGCGCTGCCCCGCGACCGCCGTATCGATCGTAATGAAAAGCGCCCCGAAGCCCGCCTCTTTCGCGCGCCGGATCGCGGCGGTCGCGACCTCGCGGCCTGCGACCAAATAGAGCTGATACCAAGCCGGTCCGGTCGTAGCGGCGCGGACCTCTTCGAGGCGGCATCCCGAGAGGGTCGAGAGCACGTACGCGGTGCCGGCCGCACCAGCTTGCGCGGCGGCGACGCATTCGCCGCGAGGGTAGAAGAGCCGGCTGCTCCCCACCGGGGCCAGCAAAAACGGGAGCTCGAGCGTCGTGCCGAGTACCGTCGTGCGCAAAGTGACGGGCGCGTTCGCGACGGCGTTGCGAGGCCGAAAAACAATTCGGTCGAACGCGGAGCAGTTTTCACGCAGCGTCGTCTCGTTGTCGGCGCCGCCGTCGATCTAATCGAAAACGACTCTGGGGAGCCGCCGTTTTGCCAAGCGCCGCAGATCGTCGATCGCTACCGCGCGCATCGGCACTTGACGTTAGCCTTCATCAAACGATACCCTTTGCACGATGGATGCGAGGTTTGTCGCCACTGCCTTCGCTACCGCGTTCACGATCATCGATCCGATCGGGATGATTCCGATGACGCTCGCGGCGACCTCGCGCGTCTCGCCCGAGCGGCGCAATCAAATCGTCGATCAGGCCGTTCTCGTCGCGGCGGGCATCATGCTCTTCATGGGTGTGGTGGGGCGCGTGATTCTCGACTATCTCGGCATTACGTTGCCTGCATTTATGATCGCGGGCGGCATCCTGCTATTCCTCATTGCTATCGACATGCTGTTTGCGCGACCCACGCGCGCGAAGGCTACTCATGAGGAAGAAAAAGAGGCCGCCGCAACGGAGAATCCAGCGGTCTTCCCGCTTGCAGTGCCGATGATCGCCGGCCCGGGAACGATTGCGACGGTCTTGCTGCTCGTCAACCTTTCGCACGGCGACCGGCTGAACTTGGCGATCGTTGCGCTTGCCTACGGCGCGGCGTTGATCGTTACGTGGCTCTGCATGCGCGGATCGGCCTTGTTGCAGCGGATTATCGGCACGACCGGCATCAACGTCGTCACCCGTCTGCTGGGAATCATTCTTGCAGCGCTTGCCGTGCAGTTCGTGGTCAACGGGCTCATGCAGACGCCGCTCTTACGGCGGTGACGGGGAGCTGGTGATCGCGGCCCATTCCTGATAGATTTGTTTTTCGATTGGCGGCATATCGGCGCCGGCGTCGGGCGGGAGCTTGAAGCCGATCAACGGCAAGGGGAACGGAATTGGGTGCGGCGGCTGCTTGAATGGATCCGATCCCGGGTCGAAACAGAATGGCCAAACGATGTTGCCGCTCTCGCTGGCGCCGTCGGGATACGTGTATTCGTACCGGCCATAATAACAATCGAGCCCGTTTTCCTTCCAGCTTTGCGTCTGCGTGATGATGCCGTTACCGTGTTCCTCTCCGCGCAGCGACGAGGGAACGTTGAAGGCATAATTCTTCGTCATTGATTGCCGCGAAGCCGGATCGATCGTCGGAATCGCGTGAGGGTCGTTCTGCTGGTTGAGCTGGGCCACTTCACGCGCATATCCGGCTTGATCGCGCTCGAGCTTCGACGGCACTCGCGGAATATGCCGAGGCGGCTCGGGCGGTGCAGGCAGCGTCGTCTCCTTGACGAGTTCGTGACGGGGCGTCTTGGCGGGCGCCGACTCGTGCTGCTGCACGTGCCGATCGGGCAGCGCAGGCGGCGGCGTGCTTGGCGCTTCCTTCTTAATGGTGACCACCTGCGTCGACGAAACGACCTCCCGCGCTCCGCGCGGCACGAATATGCGCGCGACCGCATAAA
>DASXGO010000006.1:0-11258 GCA_036489055.1 Candidatus Cybelea sp.
AGTTCTAAGGTGGCTGTTACGACTTAGTGCACGTAGTTTTGGCCATGACCTTCCACACTCCGCCGACCTTCGCTTCGCTCAGATCGACTTGTTTGGTCATGGAAAGCATGGTGAACGTGTCGCGAATCGGCGTCACCGTCCCGTCCGTGTCGTAGAACGTCCCAACCCAATGGATCGTTTTTCCGGTTTCTTGTGTCGTTTCGGTTCCATACTTTCCGCCGGAATCTGCATATGGTGCGTACCAGGTCTTCGTTTTTGGAAGGTACGCGCTGTAGCTGGTAACGTCGCCGTTCGGGCTGGCGGTCCTGACCATGATGTTGCCGTCTTTGACCTTAGTCGCCGTAATCGTAGTCGAGGCTAACGCGCCCAGCTCCGAGGGATGCATTGGGTTCACGCACGACCACGTACCGACCATCCAATCGTATCCATGCGGACCCTCGCCGACCGCTGATACAGACATTGGTGTGTCAGCCAACGCCGGTGCGGCAAGACTCGGCGCGAGCAGCGCTGCGCAAGCAGCAAAAGCAATAATAAGCCGTTTCATAGGGGGACCTCCTTCGGCAGAACAGCAGACAACCCAGCCCTTGGCGAAAACGTAGAAAATCCCTCGGTGGAGGCGTGTCGCAGCCGATCGAGCAGCTCGCCGATGTAATCGGGTTCGCCAGCGAGTTGATGCTTACGGTATTCGGCGGCATCAAATAGCCAGTCCGGGAGGCTCCCAGGTAGACCGATCTCGTCGTTCTGAACGTCGAAGTCGTAGTGTACCGGCGAATCGTCGTATGTCCACACCGCCCGCGTAACGACCCAGCACCCAACGACCGAACGAAAATAGACGGTAACATCCGTGGGGCTGACCGGTGCGCGCGGTACCGGCGCGTAGGTCCCAACGAAGTGCGCCTTCAATAGATCGTGTGTAGCAACGTCGATCCACAGGTCACGAAGGTTATGCTTGCCCGGATTGTCGATCGGGCGCAGCTCCAGATGGTAGCTCGGATGGCCCTCAACGTTCTCGATCGGAGGGGTTTGCGTTGGCGAGTTCGCCAGCACGTAGGACGATTGCGCGTGTGCTACGACCCGCGCGATGGTTTTGAGCCCTTCGATGTCGGGCACCATCGACACGCCGTTATCCGACGGCGGAACGCGGACCGACGTGCGCAATGTCCACGCGAACGGCCCCAAAAACTCGGGCACTATCAGGGCGGGCGGCAGTTTACCATTTGGCACCGGGTCGCTGACGTTTTCCATCCCGTCCGAGAGTCGTACCGCGTACCGATGGACTTCGACCGACGACAAGCTGCCGGTATAGTAACCCATCGGTGTCTGCTTAATGTGCCACGTGGCCGTCCAGATAGCATACGGCGGCGCCGGATACGATTGTAGGCGAGCAAAAGTCGCATCGATGATCTGTGCGACGGGCGAGGGTGTGGCCACACCCAGCGTGGACGCTGTGGTGCCGAGAAGCATACTCGCCGCAAAGGCGTTGATCGGCGCGAAAGACAAAAAAAGCTCCAAACGCGGTTGGTGATGGAAGTTTTGTCACCGAATCGCGGGCCCCTGTTGTCCGACGCCCTTCTCGACCTGCAGCTCACTCCGCCCGAAACAAACGGGCACGCGAGCCGTATCTGCGGCGATGGAGATTCAAGTCGCCGGCCTGAACAAATACTATCGCAGCGTTCACGCAGTGCGTGACTTTACGCTGACGCTCGAGCCCGGAATTCTCGGGTTGCTTGGCCCCAACGGCGCCGGTAAGTCGACGCTCATGCGCATGCTGGCAACGGTCACGAAGCCCAGCAGCGGCACGATCCAACTCGACGGAGCCGACGTGGTCGCGGCGCCGGATAAGCTGCGGCGAATCCTGGGCTATCTGCCCCAGGATTTCGGCATCTATCCGCATCTATCGGCGACCGAATTCCTCGAATACATCGGGGCGCTCAAAGGCATTCCGCGCCGCGCGCTGCGCGCGCGTATAAGCACGCTGCTCGACCTCCTGAACCTCTCGCACGCCGCCTCGCGTCCGTTAGGCGGCTTCTCGGGCGGAATGCGCCAGCGTGTCGGCATCGCGCAGGCACTGCTCAACGAGCCGCGCGTCTTGATCGTTGACGAGCCCACGGCGGGGTTAGATCCCGAGGAGCGCGTCAGGCTGCGCGCGCTCCTACAAAAGATGGGAAACGATCGCATCATTATCTTCTCGACCCACATCTGTTCCGACGTCGAGAGCATCGCGAAGCGCATCGCCATCGTCGATCACGGCAGCCTTCTCGCGCACGACATTCCCTCACGTTTGGTCGACGCTTCCGAGTCGCTCGAGGCCGCTTACCTGCGTATCATCTCCGGGATGCGGGCGGCGGCGGCATGAGCCGAGTTTGGCCGATCGCGGCGCTCGTTCGTGCCGATGTCCTCGAACGCACGCGCCGCTACCAATATCTGGCAACGATTGTCGCAACGATGCTGCTGGGCACGCTGCTTCTCCCCGGCCGAAATGCCAACTACGAAACGTTCCTGATCGACGGGTATCGTGGTGTGTACAACTCCGCTTGGGTTGGGGCCAGCTATGCGCTCCTATCAACGCTGCTGCTATCGCTCTTCGGGTTCTATCTTGTCAAGAGCGCCGTGGAACGCGATCGCGCTACCCGGGTTGGCGAAATCATCGCGACAACCTCAATCGATCGGCTGAGCTATACGCTCGGCAAAGTGCTGAGCAATTTTCTGATCTTGGCGTCGGTGACGGCGATCCTGTTCGTGACGGCCATCGCCATGCAGTTAGTCCGAGGCGAAAACACATCGGTAAATCTCGCGCAGATTGCCGCGCCGTTCGCGTTGGTGGTGCTGCCGACGGTCACGATAGTCGGGGCCATCGCGGTATTCTTCGAGATGGTGCCATGGCTGCGGGCCGGCTTGGGCAACGTCGTGTATTTTTTTCTCTGGACTTTTTATGCTGCCTGGAGTTTTCAGGCCAAGTTGCACGCGGGCTGGCTGAGAGACATGTTCGGCGCGAATCTCATCATGCGGCAGGTCTGGTCGGCGGTTCTGCGCGTCGATCCGCGTGCGAGTCCGAATTCGTTCGAGATCGGTGCCGAGGCGGGCGCGAACGTACGTCACTCCTTCACGCTGAGCGGATTTCACTGGACGGCCGGCGACGTGTCGGACCGCTTGATTTGGTTCGGTGCGGCTTTTGGCGTTGCCGTGGTAGCGGCGCTGCTCTTCGATCGTTTCTCCAAATCGGCTCGCAGCGCGGAGCGACGTCCGCGCAGCGTCCTCGCGACGCGCTGGTCGGCGGCGGTTGAACGGGTAACGACCCCCGTATTCGACGTCATTTTTGCGGGCGACCTAGGTGCAATCGTGCTCGCCGAGTTGCGATTGCTCGTCCGCGGTTTGAGCCCGTGGTGGTACGCGGTTGCGCTAGGCTTGTGGCTATTCCAGCTCGGCGCGGACGCAAAGGCGCAGAGCATCGCGGTGGGGTTGGCGTGGATTTGGCCGATGTTGCTCTGGTCGCAGCTCGGAACGCGCGAGCACGTTTACGGAACGGAAGAGTTTGTCTATCCGACACTGCGGCCTATCCGCCGGCAGTTTGTGGCGCAGTGTATTGCCGGGGTCATCCTTGCGCTCGCGTTGGCGGGCGGCGCGCTCGTGCATTGGGGTGTGCGCGGCGATCTCGTCGCTATCGAGGGCATCGTTGCCGGCGCGATCTTCGTCCCGACACTCGCGCTGGCTTGCGGTGCGTTCTCGGGAACGACGCGGCTCTTTGAAATCGTCTATCTCGTGTTGTGGTACATCGGCCCGATGAACCGCACGATGTTCGATTTCACGCGAGGGGTAAATGCGCCGGGGTTTCTCCTAGCCTCAGTCGCGCTGCTGGTGCTGGCGGTCGCAATGCGAAAGTTGCGTCTGCAATACGCATAGCCGACCGTCCGCCTGGGATTGCACTGGAATTTCTGGGGAGCGCGGAGGCTAGCCGGCTAGAGTCGAATCACCGTCCATGAAGACGCAGCCGAAGTACGCGCTCTTCGTGTCGGTCGTTCTGCTGGCGGGCTGCCAGGGATCGCAAACGTCGCTCGCTCTCCCAGGCCCGGACGCGGCACGCGCGCAGAGTCGCAAAGTTTTCAACTATACCGGAAAGCCACAGACGTTCCAAGTGCCGCAGGGCGTGACACAGATCACAATCGTCGCCCGCGGTGGCGGAACGCCGACCCTGGCAAGCCGCGGCAGCGGGCCGTCGTATACCGGCAACAACGGCGGCTCGGTGAAGGCAACGATACCGGTGACGCCGGGAGAAACGCTCACAATCCTCGTTGGCGGCGCGGGGGTCGTCGGCGTCAATGGCGCCGGCGGCGTTGGAGGCTTCAACGGCGGCGCTCGTGGGGGTGCCGGAATTTACGGCGGTTCGTACTCTGACGGCGGCGTCGGCGGCGCCGGTGCTTCGGACGTGCGTCAGGGCGGTGCGGGATTGAAGTACCGCGTCGTCGTTGCCGGCGGTGCCGGCGGCGGTGGCGTCGCGGTGGGATTTTACGGCGCCGGTGGTGGTGGCGCCGGCGGTGGTCCGATCGGCGGTGCTGGCGGCAGCGGCTACATCGGTGGTTCGCCCGGCTTCGGCGGTGGCGGCGGCACGCAAACCGCCGGCGGCACCGGAGGCTCCGGCGGCGACCGATCTGGTTTCCCCCCCGGCGCTCCGGGCTACAAGGGCAAGCGCGGCCATGGCGGTCGCGGCGGCGGCGGTATGGAGTACGACGGCGGCGGTGGCGGCGGCGCCGGCGGTGGCTACTATGGCGGAGGTGGCGGGGGCTCGGGTTCGCTTAGCACGAGCGGCGTAGGCGGCGGAGGCGGCGGTGGCGGTGGTTCATCGTTCGTTGAACCCACCGCCACGCACGTTAAAAACGTTCAAGGCGGGGCAGGCAGCGGCGACGGTAGCGTAACGATCTCGTGGTAAGCAGCAGCCTTTAGGTTGTGGCGCGCGAAAGTGGTCGCCATGAAGAGTCTTCTCTTCCGCGCGTTCATTTCGTCGTGCCTCGCCTTGGTATTAAGCGGCTGCAGGGGAATTTCGTCACCGACACTCCCAGCGACGGACCTAGTGCCCGCTGCCGTTCCCGGCTCCGGCGGATCAATAAGCCACGTGGTCCTGATGATTCAAGAGAACCGGACGTTCAACGATCTCTTCGCGACGTTCCCCGGCGCGATTGGGACGACAACCGGAGAAATGCTCGTGCTGCAAGGCAGCAGGTACGTCCAAAAGTCGGTAAACCTCACCAAATCGAACTTGGAAATGACGACCAACCTGACTCACCTGTATCCGGGCTTTCTCACGGCCTACGACAATGGCGCAATGGACGGCTTCAGCCTCATCAAGTTTCAGCGCACCGGACAGCCCGAAGGAACGAAACCGTACCAATACGTCGACCCCTCGCAGATAGGTCCGTACTGGAGCATCGCGTCGCAGTGGGGTCTTGCGGAGAAGATGTTCCAGACACAAGGCAGCGATAGTTTCACCGCACACCAAGATTTGATTCGCGGCGGCACGTTCATCAACTCAAACCAGAGCCTGATCGACCCCCCGACTTCACCGTTCGCTTGGGGTTGCGACGCAACGCCCGGCGCCAAAACGAATCTGATCACGAAGTCGCTGAAGTACCTCAGTAAGCAAGGCCCGTTCCCATGCTCGAACAAGTTTCCGTACTACGGATCGAACGGCTATCAAACGCTGCGCGACCTGCTCGATGCGAAGCAGCTCTCGTGGAAATACTACGCGCCGCATTTTCAGAAAGGTCAGCCAAACGGACTCTGGAACGCGTTCGACATGATCGCTCCGGTGCGTTACGGGCCGGAATGGAAGCACAATATTTCATCCCCGGAAACGAACATTCTCTCCGATATCAAGGATGGAAAGCTGCCGGCGATGTCGTGGGTGATTCCGGATGCGCAAAACTCCGACCATCCGGGCTACTCCAAGAAAGATACCGGACCCTCATGGGTCGCAAGCGTCGTCAACGCCGTCGGCCAGAGCAAATACTGGCATTCCACCGTCGTCATCGTCGTTTGGGATGACTGGGGCGGATTTTACGATTCAGTATCGCCGCCGTCTCTGGACGATCAAGGCGGCATCGGCTTTCGCGTGCCGATGCTGGTCGTTTCGCCGTACGTGAAAGTCGGGCGAGGCAGCAAAGGCGGTTACATCTCTAAGACGGTTTATCAATTCGGAAGCATCGTGCGCTTCATCGAGGATGTCTGGGGGTTAGGCCGGCTTGGCACGACCGACACGACGTGCAAAAGCATTGTCGACATGTTCGACTTCAAACAGGCGCCGCGAAAGTTCGCGAAAATTCCCGCGGTATACGGGCAGAGCTTTTTTCTCCGCCAAGCGCCGTCGGGTTTGCCGGTGGATACCGAGTAGCCCGCGCACCTATCCGGCCTCCAGTACGATCTTCATCGCGTCGAAATCAACGGTGAAGGCGTAGTGCTTGAGAAACTCGTGCGAGATCGCGCCCCACACTACGAACGGAAAGAGCGCGAAGGGCGAGCCTTGTGGCGTATAGATCCCTGGAACGTTGCGCTGCTGCGCCGTTCCAACGCTCACATGCTCCGCGACGAACGGAATCGCGGCGATCGCGCCCCCGCCCCCATAGCCCGTTCTGGCTCGCGCCTGGTCTATTACGATACCGGCGCTTTGCACTAACGCCGTCGACGGCATCAGACCGCCGCCGGCTAAGCCGGAATCGAACAGAAAGAGACCGCCGGCGTCGTTCACCTCTGCGGGCGCGATGACAAAATGATCGCCGACGAGATAGCAGGGTACGGTCGCGTCGCGCAGCCCGGCAGCGCGCGATTGAAAGGCGGCGGAATTAGCGGGCGATCGCGGTCGCAGCACCAGCCGGTTGCGCGGATAGTCGATCGTGGCTAAGAACCGCTCGAAGTACGTCGTTCCGACGACGCCGTCGATACGCGTGCCCGCGAAGAGCGCGGAGGCATGCGTGGGAAAGACGTGCACCGGCACCTCGTAGGCGACCGCGCCGCCGAGCGTCAGCGATTTGAGCATTCCGCGCCGCGTCGGCGCTTGACGGCCACCCGCGAAGTTCCCCATCCCTGCATCGACCGTTACGACGCCGGCCTTTGCTGCGAGGCTCGGTTCCAGGTCGACGTCGCCGCCGGTGTCAACCAGCAGGTTCGCGGCGATCCCGTTGACGTTCGCGCGCACGACCGGCAACGGATCGGCGATGAGGAAAGGAACGGTGGTTTGTTCGCCTTCAATTGTTGTGCGACGCGTCGCTTCGGCTTGGCGGCGCTCGAGTTCCGTGAGCAGCCGAGCCGCACGTGCATTTTGCGGATCCGATGCGAGCACCGACTGCAGCAGCGGCCTCGCCGCCGCGAGGTTGTTCTCAAAGAGGCGAATCGTCCCTAGTCCGAGCTGCGCATCCACATCGGTCGGCTTTGATGCTAACGTCGCGGCGTAGAGCGTTGCCGCACCGGGAAAATCGCCGCGTTGGAAACGCGCCGCCGCCGAATCCTCTTGCGCCTGCGCGAGCGACGTAGCAAGAAGAAGTGTGACGGCCGCAAACACTATTGCGTGTCGAGCGGTGTGTGCGACGGCGGTTCGCTCAAGAAATCCGCCGGCGAATACTTTGCCGGAATCTTTGAGAATTTGCGCGGTTTCTGGTTGAAGTCGAACGCATCGTCGAGGCTTGCGGCGCGTCCGTCGGTGTAACCGAGCGACGCCGCACCAATGCTGCCCGCCTGAAGTCCGTTGACTTCCTCGATAAACCGTAAGATGCTTCCATATTCGTATTGCACGTGCGAGACGTAGCCTTGCTTGGCATACGGCGAAATTATGAGGCACGGCACGCGGATACCGAGCCCGCGATAATCCAGCTGCGGCGGCGCGGCGTTGTCGTAGAAGCCTCCCCAGTCGTCCCAAACGACGACGATCGCGCTGGAAGACCAATCGCGGCTCGCGCCGATCGCGTTGACGACCCCGGCGACCCACGAAGGCCCGCGATCGCTGCGCGCAACGGGATGGTCGGAGTCTTCCTCGGTCGGCGTTACCCAGCTGACCGACGGAAGGCGTCCGTGCTTTGCATCGCTCATGACCCTTGTTTGGGGAGCGACGATATTGGTGGTCCAATCGCGGCCGTAACGCACGTACTTGATTGCTTCGAAGGGCTCCCACATACCGGCGTCCATCACTTGAAACGCGTAAAACTTCCACGAAATGCCGGCGTTATCGAGCACTTGCGCCATCGTGTTGAACTGATCGAAGCACGGGAAGGGGCCGTTATAACGGAGTTTCCGGCTCGAGAGCAAGTACGCGCTCGTAGTGCCGGGCGGAGAATCGCAATCGTACGGTCCGGCGCTGGGGAAGTCCACCTCCGCGTTCGATGGGGGCGTTACGTCGTCGGTTCCGGCGACGAGCGCGAGATGCCCGGTGAAACTGCCGCCAAACTCGGTCGGAAACATTTCATCGGCGAGCACGTATTGTTGCGCCATCGTCCAGTAAGGGCGAACCTGGGACCGATCGATGTACGCGTAGGCGGAGTATTGGCCCGAGCGCGGAGCGGCTTTGTAGAAACCGTCCATCTTGCCGCGGTCCCAATCGACGATCGACGAGCTCCAATCGTGCGGCAGTAAGCTGGGATTATTTTCGAACGTGTCTTTTTGGAGCGGGACGGAGACGTCGCCGCGCGGACAGCCCGAGCCGGAGCTGTGGTTACTGCCGCTTTGAGCGATCGCGCAGCCGAACGCCGGCGCATCGGCACCTGGATATCCGGCGAAGAAATTTTCCAGGCTGCGGTTCTCCTGGATGATGACGATGACGTGCTTGATGTGCCCGCTCGCTCGAGGGGCCGGAGGAAGAAGGTTTTGCGGTGCAGGCACGGAGCTCGAAGAACAGCCCGCTAATAGCAGGCCGAGCCACGCACCTGCGATCGCGGGCCGCGCATCCATGAAGGCGAGAATTCTACGCCGGCCCGTCCAATCAATGCAAGATGCGCATCGGCGTCGATCTCGGCGGAACGAAGATTGAGATCGTCGCCTTGGACGAGCACGGAGCGACGCTGGTGCGGCGGCGGGTCGCGACGCCGGCCGGCGATTACGAAGCGACGCTCGATGCTATCGCCGGTTTAGTGCGCGCCGTCGAATCGGAAATGGGCGAATCCGCGACGGTCGGCGTCGGTACGCCAGGTGCCATCGATGCAGCCACGGGGCGGCTCAAGAACTCGAACAGCACGGTGCTCAACGGGAAGCCGCTGCATCGCGACCTCGAGGCGCGGCTCGGCCGCGAGCTGCGGCTTGCAAATGATGCCAACTGTCTTGCGCTTTCCGAGGCAATCGACGGAGCGGCGAAAGACGCCGGCGTCGTCTTTGTCGCGATCCTCGGGACCGGCGTTGGAGGCGGCATCGCGGTCGGGCGCCGCGTCATCGCCGGGCGCCAGAACATCGCCGGCGAGTGGGGTCATAATCCCCTGCCCTGGATGACGCTCGACGAGCATCCCGGTCCGCGCTGCTACTGCGGAAAGCGCGGCTGCATCGAAACATTTCTTTCGGGCCCGGCGCTGGCCGCGGAGTTCACTGCCTTAACCGGCCGAATGCTGCGCGCCGACGAAATCGCGGAGGCCGCCGAAGCGAGCGACGCCGACGCCACGATGGCGATTCAACGCTACGAAGAACGTCTGGCGCGCGCGCTGGCCCACGTCGTCAACATTGTCGATCCGGACGTCATCGTTCTCGGTGGCGGCCTATCGAATATGATGCGGCTCTACGCGAACGTTCCGCCGTTGATGCAGCCGTATGTCTTCTCCGAGCTCGTCGATCTTCGAATCGTTCCGGCGCTGCACGGAGATTCGAGCGGCGTGCGCGGCGCCGCCCTGCTCTGGTGACTGCGCTCGCCTATTTGTGAACGAACGTCGTCGTATCGGGACCGATGCCGCTGATCTCGAGAATCACTTCGCTCTTCGCTATTGCGTAGTGATGGACGCCGGCCGGGATCGACGCAACGGTGCCCGGCGCGATCGGCTTGGTCTTGGCCTCATCGATTGTATCGCCAAGACCGAACATGCCGGTACCGCTGATGACGACTACATTCTCGGTCATGCTGTGATAGTGCGGCATCGCTTTGCCGCCGGCGGGCGCTTTCAAAAAGTACGCGTAGTACGCACCGGCCTTACTCGGATCGCCGGTAATGATCGCCATCTGCCAGCCCTTGAACTGCGGAACCGGTTCCCACTTGGCAGTCTCGGGCGTCATGACCGTCGGCATGGTCGCTGCCGCAGCAATCGAGGTCAGCGCCGCAAAAGCCAGAGCGGTTAGAAATATTCGCGAACGTTGCATGTAAGGCACCTCCTACGCTGGGTGGTTCGGCGTGCGGCTGCTCGGTTCCGCGTAAACGATTTCGCCGGCGCGAATCGTGTAGCGGACTGCCGACAACGCGGCAATATTTATAGCCGGATCGCTAGTCACGACGGTGAGATCGGCTGGATTGCCCGTGCGTACTTCGGCCCGCGATCTATCGCCGTCGAGGCGCTGCGCGGGTGCCGTCGTGAGCGATGCCAGAATCGCGGGAAACGTCGCTCCCGCGGCCGCCATGAGCGCGTACTCGTCAGCAGGGTCGTATTCGACCGCACCGAGATCGGTGCCGAAAAGCACGCATCCCCCGTGGTCCATCCAAGTTCGAAGCTGCTCCACAGCCGTGGCGACGAGCCGTTCGCGAATCGAGAGGCGATCGTGCCGCATGAGACTCTTCCAAACCGTCAGCGTCGGAATCAGCGCGGCACTTCGCGATTCCATCCGTGCGAGCAACGCATCATCCCACGCACCCGATCGCGGAGTTGTATGCGCGATAACGTCGACGCCGGCCTCGAGGGCCGTGTCAACGTCGGCGGCGTCGTTGGGATGCGCGAAGACGAGCTTGCCGGCGGCGTGTGCCGCTTCAACCGCCGCGCGCATCACGTCCGGTTCGAGCCGCCCACCGCCGAACGATGAGGCGAAGAGCTTTAGCGCATCCGCTCCGGCGTCGAGAAGTTGACGCGCGCGTTCGCGCGAGCCGGCTTCGTCCGATACCTCGGAGAGCGCGGTTTCCATCAGCCCGAGCGCTCGAAAGACTTCGGGAGGCGGCGCGCCTCCCGACGGAATCAGCCCCTCGCCGGTCGTGAGAATCCGCGGGCCGCGAACGTCGCCGCGTTCGATGCGGTCGCGCAGCGCTCGAGTATTCGAAAGCTGCGACGAGAGGATCGAAGACGCCGGTGAAACCAAAACGCGTTAGCTCTTCCAGCTGTTGCTGC
>DASXGO010000122.1:0-1564 GCA_036489055.1 Candidatus Cybelea sp.
ATTCCGACCGAGTCGAGCGCCTGCGTAACCGCGGCGTCGTCGTCTTCGCGGCTTCGCCACTGCCACCACCGATGGTGCGGAAAGCGGCCGATCCCGACCACGTCGCGCACCGCGAGCGCGTCGAGTAGCACGTCGTCGGCCGTCACCAATGCGATGCGGCGCGCTCGCTCGAGCGCCGTCATCGCGTCGATCGCGACACCGTCGACGGCCATCGTTCCGGCAACCGCGCGATGTACGCCGGCGAGCGCGCACAGCAGCGTCGTCTTGCCCACGCCGTTGGGCCCGATGACGGCGACTAGCTCGCCGGCGCCGATGCGCGCGCTCAACCGCGACAACAGCGGATGCCCGCCGACGTTGAGTGCGACGTCGTGCAGCTCGATCATCGGCGCACGGTCGGCGCTGTAGCGGCTGGGCGAAGGTAGAGATAGAGAAACGTCGGGACGCCGATGAAGGCCAGCAAGACTCCGATGGGAAGTTCGGCCGGTGCGACGACGCTGCGACACACGGCATCGGCGAGCATGCAGAGCGCGGCGCCGATCGCCGCGCAGGCCGGCAGCAGCGAACCGGCATTGGAACCGACGACACGGCGGGCCAAATGCGGGACGATCAATCCGATGAAGCCGACCAGACCCGCGAGGACGACGCTGCTTGCGGCAAGGAGCGATGATCCCGCCAAAATAATCCACTGCGCCCGCTCCACGTCGACGCCGACCGCGCGGGCGCGCAGATCGCCGATGCGAAGCGCGTTGAGCGGCGCGATCGATAGCAGCGCAAGGATCGCGCCTAGTACAAGATATGGCGCGGTCGTAACCAAATCGTGCCAGCCTCGTCCGGCGATCGACCCGGCGAGCCAAGCGACGATCGTTCCGGCGTAGTTCGTCGACTGCGCGCGAACGACGGCCAGCGTGACGATCGCTGCAAAGAGCGTCGAGAGCGAGACGCCGGCGAGGATCAGCCGGTTCGCGTCGATCCCGCTGCCGCGGCGCGCGAGTGCGGCAACCAAAAGCGCTGCTCCCAGTCCGGCAACGAAGCCGATCGCCGGAATCGCGGCTGCGGATGCTCCCGCAAGCATCGCGAGCGCGATCGCTGCCGCGGCGCCGGCGCTGACACCGGTCAGATACGGATCGGCTAGCGGATTGCGCAGCATGCCTTGCAGCATCGCGCCGCAGAGGGCTAATGCGGCACCGACGATTGCGGCGATGCAGACGCGCGGCAGGCGAAGCTGCCAGACGATGACGTCGAGCGTGTCGGCTCGATGGGGATGCGCCAGCGCACCCGTAATTTGCCCGATCGTGAGCTGCGTTCCGCCGACCAGGAGACTCGCCGCCGCCGCAGCCGGCACGAGAAGCACGAGCGCGAATGCGGCGAGCGATTTCAACGCCCGCGTAACTCCAGCGTGAAGGAACGCCCGGGCATCGGATAGCCCGCATAAATCGCGTACCGGTCGTTGCCGAGATTGTACCCGCGCAGCACAAAGAGCAGATGCGGCGCGACTCGAAATCCGACGTATCCATCGATTTGCGTAAACGTCGACGGTTGGTAGACGGCATACTGCGGCGCAAGA
>DASXGO010000135.1:0-2401 GCA_036489055.1 Candidatus Cybelea sp.
CTCGTGCCGTTCGGCACTGCTGCGCTTTTCTGGATTTGGCAAGGCGCTTCCTGGAAGCGCGCCGCACTGCTGGGATGGTTTGCCGGCTTGATTTTTTTTACCGCAGACTTCGCATGGGTAGGGCACACCGTAGCACGTTACATCGGCGTCTTCGGGCCCTTTCTAGCGCTCGGTCCCGCGCTGATCGAAGCGCCGTTCATCGCGCTTGCGGGCGCGCTGGCCGCGATTGCGTACCAACGAGCGAATCCCAACCTCGCTCCGCTCGCTGCGGCTGCCGGATTTACGTTTTGCGAATGGCTGCGCTCGATCGGCGTGCTCGCTGCTCCGTTCGACCAACTCGGATACACGCAAGCCGATTCGCCGCTGCGCGTTATTGCCGCTTACACGGGAACGTACGGCATTACCTTAGTGCTCTGCGCGCTCGGTGCATATCTCGCCGATGCGCTGCACCGCCGTACGTGGCGGCCGCTTGCAATGGTAACCGCGTGTACCGCGGTTCTCACGCTTGCAGCGTGGAGTGCGTGGCCGGCACGGCATCTGCCGCCGCCGCGCATTGCGGTCAGCGCGATCCAGGGCAATATCGCGCAATCGCTCAAGTGGAACTCCCTCAAGCTCGCCGTTGCGCGCTATACCACGATGACGCGCCGCGCTGCGGCAAGCAATCCGCGCCTGATCGTTTGGCCGGAGACCGTCATTACGACCGAGCTCGATGCGAATTTCGCGCTGATCCAGCGCTTTTCGCGCCTTTCCCACGAAGTGCGCGCAACGATCGTCGCGGGCAGTTTGGCCGCCGGGCCGGCGGGTTACTACAACGCGCTCTATATTTTTTCGCCCGAGAGCGGCTACGTGATTTACGATAAACGTCAACTCGTGCCGTTCGCGGAATCGTTTCCCGGCCGGCGATTTCTCTCGTGGCTGCCCTACGTCGGCGCCCTCAACGGCGGACTGGCGGCGGGCACGACGAACGGCGTCTACAACACGACGGCATTGCCGATCGCGCCCTTGATCTGTTGGGAATCGGCATTTTCGGATCTCGCGTTTGCCCAGATACGCGACGGCGCGCAGCTCTTGGTCGTAACGACCGATGACGCCTGGTTCGGCAAAACGTCCGGGCCTTACATGCACGCGCAGATCGCGCAGCTTCGCGCGATCGAGAGCGGTGCGTACGTCGTGCGGGCTGCAGCCACCGGTATCAGCGGGATCGTCGCGCCCGACGGACGATGGCAGACTCGCGCCCGTCTTGGGGCTCGCGCGGTCGTGAACGGGCGGGTGGGCCCGCGCGTCGCAACGGTTTTTTCGCAAATAGGACCAACTACGATCGGCGTGCTGCTGTTCGTCCTTTACGTCGCGCTGCTCGTACCGCTCGAGATGGCGCCTGCCGACGCGCGGGTGTGGCCCGATGCGCGTTAAGCCGATCTGGTGGAAACGCCTCGCCGTCGGCGGGGGCGTCGCATTGGCGATCTACGTCGTCGTCGAAATCGCCCTGGCAGGCGGCGGCGCTCCGCCGATCCCGCCGAATCAAGCCCCGATCGACTTACGCGGCGGCCACGTCATGAATAATCGCATCACGACGAAGTCGTGGACGTTCGATTACGACCACGCTCGCCTCTCCCCCGACGGCCTGGCCGGAACGGTCGAAGGCGTTCGCAACGGCATCGTCTTCAAAAAAGGAAAGCCCTATTTGAGAATATCTGCCCAAAAAGTGACGCTCAACATCCAATCGCTCGACTTCACCGCGGTGGGTAAAGTGCACATCGAGCGAATCGACGATCCGCAGCATCGATCGTTCGACACCGATCTGGTGGCCTGGACCAACGACGCAAAAATCTTACGAATGCCGCATCCGGCCTACATTCACTCCGGCGATCAGACGCTGCGCATCGACGGAATCAGCGTCAACTTCGACGATAATACGGTTCACCTGGGCAAGGTGGCCGGCGGCGTGAACATATCACACTAAATAAAAAGAGCCCCTGCTTTGGCGCATATCGGGGCTCTTTAGCGTGAATCAGCTGTCTTTATCGCTTAGCTTCTTTTTGGCTTCGGCGATCAGCTTCTTAACTTTCTGACCGCCCTTGTGACCGATCTCCTCGTAAAAGTCGGAGCCGTACTTTTCCTTGACGACCTTGCCGCCTTTTTGACCGATCGATTCGTAAAACTCGACACCGTGGCGGTCGCGCGTCGCTTTCCCGCCCTTTCGACCGATGTCTTCGTAGAACGTCGAACCGTAGCGATCGCGTACGGTATCGCCGCCTTTCTTGCCCGCTTCACGCACGGACATTTCGCGCTTGGTCGCACGCTCGTGCTTCTCAGCCATCGGTCTACATTACCCAAAACGGGTATGATGAGCGCTAAGATGCCGTGGCTTTGCGTTTCGGGCGCTGACCGCCCTTTTGCCCGA
>DASXGO010000231.1:0-5772 GCA_036489055.1 Candidatus Cybelea sp.
CCCTTCGTGCCGCGCGGTGTCAGTCCATGCGGACTAGGAAACGATCTGGTTACTCGCCTCGGATGGGTGCGACGCCGAACGGGTCGCCGTCTTGCGACGGATACTGACGCACGCAGAGCCCACCGTGCTTTTTGGGCTCAGTACACTTGCCGCCTTTCAGCTCGATCGACCAAATGTAGCCGGTCGCGTCGGCAAGCCAAAGTGCCTTCGCTTTGTAATCGAAGTTGATGTTCGTCGGCAATCCGAAGCCGTACGTTGCATTGGGGGCCCAGAGATAGCAGCTCGACGTCTTGACGCACTTGAACACGCCTTGGGTTTGATCGACGTAGTACATATTGCCGCTCTGATCGAACACGACGCCCTCAGCCTTCGTTAGGCCGGGCTGCACCACACTTCCGGATCCGTTACATCCGGCAAACTCGACGATCGATCCGCCGTTTGTATTGGGATCGTTGAAGCTCCAGAAGCAGTTGCCCTGATGGTCGATTGCGACGCCTTCTCCTTGGAGCTGATCGGTGCCGTATGTCAGCACGCGCGAGGGCTCGCTATCGCGGTTGAGATAGACGCTGACGCTGCCTGCTCCGCCGGTGAGTGCCGCGTAGTTGGAGACTGCGACCAGATTACGACTTGTAGTTGCCGAGACGTTGACGGGGATTTGGCCGTAATCGTCGAGCGTATTGGTCGGGTACTGCGGAAATGGCTTCTTGTTCCGGATTTTATAAACGAGGATGTTGGAGCGGCCGCTGTTCGAGAGGTACAAGTAGTCGTTCTGCGTCGCAAAGTCGCCTTGCGGAGCCGAGATATCATTGACCAGCGTCTGCTGGTACTTCAACGTGTAGCCGCTTCGAGCGTAGACGGTCGCATCGTTGCCGTAGAGCTGAGCGCTAACGATGAAGGCATCGTTGCCGTAATGATTTGCTTGCGGCATGACCGGTGAATTGGAAAGGGTCGGTGCCGTGGCACTCGACGGCGAAGGTACGGCCGAGCCCCCGCCGCACCCGCTCAGCAAAGCGAGCGCCGGGAGCAAATATGAAAGTCGCACTGTTCTATTAACGGACATCCTCGTTACCTTCGTTCCAAGACCCCGGAGTTTTGTCCTCGGGAAGTTGGCCCGCCCCGCCTCTTTCGGAGGAGGTGAGAGAGGCGAGGCAGGCTCTGGGCGAGGCTCCAAGTGCATGGTCTGCGAGAGAAGCCGAGGTGCGCGCGCTCCGTGGTTAACGCGCGCACCCCCGATGTTAACAGTAGAGAGCAGCCGATGAATCATCCACTCGCCACTGTATAGGTTGTCGTAGCAGTAGGCTTACGAACTAGATCGAGTTCGTAATGTTGACGTTGGCCCAGCCAAGAAGCTTGCCGTGCTTCCCGCCGTTATAACTGAACGTTGCCGTACAGTAGCCGGTGGTTGCTCCAGCGGCGACGACGTATTGATTGGGATCCGACGGGTTGACGGTCACGCTAGCCATGCCGGAGGCGCCGCCGCAGTTGTCGGACTCGCTCAGCGTGCCCTTCTTGTTCTTGGGCGTGCGAACGTTGACCGTAACCGGTCCCGAGCTCGAGGCCGTGAAGTCGACCGTGCAGGGGGTTGCGCGAACGCCGCCGTGCGCGGGACAATGGTCTTTAACCTGCGGCGAGATCAAGCTCTGGCCGGCCGCGGGCGTCAGCTGAGCTTGCGAGCCGCCGCAGCCGGCAACCAACGCTGCCGCGATCGCGACTGCGAAGACGCCGAAGAGAGCTCGTGCCGAGAAGTGCGTTGCCATTCATAATCTCCTTGTGGGTTGATGGGTTGGCGCGAGAATCGTACCATCGGCCATGGGCGGTCGGCATCATGCACTTGGCAACGTGTCGGCAACTGTAGTAGTAGCTGTGTGAGTTAAGCCAGCCGGGCGAAGAGTAGGGCGTCGCAGACCCGGCCTTCGCGGTCGAGGTACCAGGCTCGCAGCCGAGCTTCGAGCGCAAAGCCGCTCTTCTCGAGCACACGCGCCGAGGCGACATTCTGGGCAAAAACGCTCGCCTCGAGCCGGCGCAGTCCGCTTGCAAGCGCGTGGTCGGAGACCATCCGCGCGGCATCGGTTCCAATGCCGCGGCCCCAGTACGCGCGCCCCAGCCAGTAGCCGAAGAGCGCGGTGCCTTCGCGCTCGCCTTCAAGGGGCTCGACGCCGACGCCGCCGGCGAGAACGCCGTCGACTTCAATTACAAGAGACTGATCGGGCTTGCTCGCAGCGATCGAGAGCCAAAGGTCTGCGTCGGCTCGCGTGTATGGATTGGGAAACCTGCGCGACATCCACCGCGCGACGAGATAGTCGTCCGCCACGGCACAGAGCGCTTCGGCATCGCCGATGCGGTATGGCCGCAGCCGGCAGAGGCGCCCTTGCAGTGCGTCGGAGCTCACGGCGGTACCGACGCGCTCTTCTTGCGAAGTCGCCGGAAATCTCCGTCGCGGACCGTGATCCCGTGCGAGTCAAGCCATTCCAAAAGCGGGACGGCATACTTTCGCGAGGTGCCGAGCAGATCGCGAAATTGCGCGGCCGTCATGCGGTCGTGCCGGCCGAAATGCGCTTCGAGACGCGCACGAATCTCCGCGATCTGAGCGCCGCGATAAAGATCGTCGCCAACCTTTATGAAAGCGCCTTCGGCCAGCATCGTATCGAACGCCTTCGACAAACCCGGCAAGTGCGATAGTTTTACGGCACTCGCCGCGCCCGCGAACGGAATCGGGAGCAGCGGCTGACTTTCGGCGACCGGGGCCAGATATTCGAAGAACGCACCCTGCTCCGGCGTAATGGACGGCCGGTGGTCCGTCGTCGCGTAGTAACCGCCGCGATTAATCAAGCGCCCGTCCTCGACGAAGTGTTCGGCGAGCCGTACGAGCGTGGCTTCGGGAATCGCCAGCGAACGTGCGAGCGCGATCGACGTCATGCCGATCGCCCACGGCTCGTGTTGCTGCGATTCTTCGAGCGTCGCGAGGATATGGTCGAGCAGCGCGCCGACTGCGGCAGCACCAACATACGCTGCCGGCCGCGTGACGCGAATCGCCTCGCCGCGCCCTACGAGACGCTCCAACGTATCCCGGGCCGTGCTCTCGCGAAGGTTCGCCGCGGTTGCGACGGCGCCAAGCTCGAACGGCTCCAACTGCTTGCTCCGAAGTACCGCGAGCACCGTTTCTTCATTGGAATCGGCCTCTTCGGCGGAGGGCGTTACGTCGACGCCCTCCACGTATCCGCCGCCCAGGAGCGTCATCGGCGTAGGCCGGCGCAAGACGAAGCGAAGCCCGGGGAACGCGACGGCAGGCTCGCGCAGATGCAGTTGCGCGCGGAGTTCGTGCTCGCCGCTGTTTGTATCGTCGAGCACGAGCGTTCCCATGATCTCCGCAGAACCAACGTACGCGCGCACGGGCGTCCGGCGTCGGATCAGCGTGAGCGCGCTTTGCAGCGGCACGAATCGCACCGCAAAACTCCGGCTCGCGCGCAACTCGCTGCCGACGATCGCTTGACCGCGCGCGATTTCGGCACGATCGAGATTCGGCAAGCTCAAGGCGACGCGCGCCCCGGCTGCGACGGCGGCCTGCGTTGCATCGAAGACGCCGATGCTGCGCACGTGTGCAGGTTTGCCTCCCGGCTCGAGCACGAGGGTTTCGCCGGTCGTAATTCGTCCTTGCATCAGCGTGCCGGTGACGACGGTGCCTAGACCTTGCAGCGCGAACGCGCGATCGATCGGTAAGTAGACGGGCGCGTTGACGTTGCGCGGCGGAAGCGCTGCAAGCTCATCGTGCAGCGCATCTTTGAGTTCGCCCAAACCCTCGCCGCTGAGCGACGAGACGGCATAGAACGGCGCGCTCGCCGCGATGGTCCCCTGCAGCCGCTGGCGGATCGTCTCGAGCGCGGCGTCGCGTTCGGCTGCATCGACGAGATCGATCTTCGTAACGGCGACCAGCACGCGGCGCAGGTTGAGAAACTGCAAAATCGCAAGATGCTCGAGCGTCTGAGGCATTACTCCTTCGCGCGCGTCGATCGCCAGCAGCAGCAGCTCCATGCCCGCAGCCCCCGCCAGCATGTTATGAAGAAACCGTTCGTGGCCGGGAACGTCGACGATGCCGGCTTCGATGCCGTCGCCGAAGCGCAAGTGCGCGAAGCCGAGATCGAGCGTCATACCGCGGATTTGCTCTTCGATCAATCGATCGGGGTTCGTCCCGGTCAGCGCCGCGATCAGCGCGGACTTGCCGTGATCGACGTGGCCCGCAGTCCCGACGATATGCATCGGTGCTGCGCTATCCGGCAGCGCGTATGCCGTAGTCGGCGAGAACTTCGTCCGCGGCGCGCAATCCCGATTGAGCGCCACCTTCCATAAAGCCTTGATACTCCAGCGACGTATGCTCGCCGGCGAAGTGCACGCCACCCTGCGCGCGCGCCTCGTGTCCGGCGATCGTCGTGCATTGCCCAACGAGCCAACACGAGTAGCTCGCAAGAATATTAGGGTCGGCCTGCGCGTTGCCGAACGTTGCCTTACCGTTCCACGTCGCCGATACGCCGGGCCAGATGCGATCGAGCTGAGCGAAGAATCGCCGCACGTGCCAATCGACGGCAGCCGATTCTCCCGCTCGCGCATACGGCATCGCTGGAGTATCGAGCATCGCCGCAGCGCCGGCCGTGAAGACTTCGATGAGTCCGTCCGCACCGCGCTGACCGAGTGAGTAATCGAGCGCGCTTTGAACCGGCAGCGTCGTCCAAATTTGCCCGGTCGTCGGCTCCGGCCAGGGATGCGACGGCCGCATCCACGCACGCCGGTCGAACTGCAAATGGAGCTTGGTGTGATAGCCATAGCCGAGGTTCTCGATGGCATTGATCTTCGCCGCGTCAAAATTCGCGCCCGAATAGTCGAGCGCACGCAGCGCGATGAACGGAATCGCGAGCACGACGCGATCGGCATAGACGGATTCGGAAGCGCCGGCGTGGTTGAAACGCAACTCGTACGATCCGCCCGCACGCCGGCGCAGCGCCTGAAGGCGGTAACCGAGGCGAATGCTGCCCGAGGGGAGATGCGCGGCGATCGCTTCGGGCAGCGCTTGGCTTCCGCGCGCAAGAATGTAGCGCTGATCGGAGTAGCCGAGCACGTTGAGCTCGCGATTTTGCGCAAACGTCGTTTGCTGCCCGAGCTGGAGCACGAGGTTGAGCGCACTCAGCTCTTCGGTCTCGCGTCCGTATTCGTTCCGATATGCCTCACCGATCAGACGGCCCAGCGGCGACGCGAGCCCGCCCGGCACGTACCGCTCGATCCAATCACGCATGCTCATGAGGTCGAGCCGCCGCGCCGTCGCCGTTGCGTTGGCGTAGGTCGTCGTCGCGTTGACGTGGCCGAGCTGATCTTGGAGCACGGGATAGATCTTTGCGAAGTCGCGATCGGCGTCGGCCATGGAATAGTACGAGCCGGTGAGATAGCACGTATCGCGCGCGCGCGGCGGCCACGCGGCGTGCGTATCGAGCAGCGCCAGCGAGAAACGGCGCGCCAACGCGTGCATCGTCGCATGGGTCGAGTCGATCATCGCGCCGCACCACTCCGTGTGCTGGCCGTCGTCCCAATAGGTTCGCTCCGAATGCATTCGGCCGCCGACGCGTGACGAGGATTCGTAGATCGTCGCCTCGATCCCGGAATCGCGCAGATGCATCGCGGTCACCAGTCCTGCGATGCCGGCGCCAACGATTGCGATTCGCTCCCGCCCGCGTGGCGCCACGTTGCCGAGCGCGAAGCGCGGCAGCGATGCCGCGCCGAGTGCGCCGG